>JASFJX010000556.1:0-3537 GCA_050119385.1 Candidatus Thiodiazotropha sp.
GGCTGCCGCTCTGGTTGCCTGCCCGGTCTTTTGAGTAGAGGGTAAAGGTATTGAGTCCCGGTTCCAGATCGACCTGATAGGCCCAAGTGGTCGCGTCATCGACCGGTACGGCCTCGGCGTCATCGATCCAGAGCGAGCTGTAGGCCGCTTTGGTGCCAGTCAACTCCTGGTAATTGCTGTTGGTCGGCGTGGTCACCTCATCGATGCTGGGGATGGCCGGCGGCGTGGCGTCGTAGGTGAAGGTCGAGGCCAGCGACGTGGTGTTGCCGGCCAGATCGGAGAGGGTCGCGCTGACGCTGTAGGTGTCTTCGGTCAGCAGCGTCCCCGGCGTGAAGATCAGCTGATTGGTTTCGCCGATGCTCCAGCTGCCGGCAACCGAGGCGCCGGAGCTGCGGGTTACCGAGGCGGAGGCGATGATCGAATCGCTGTCCAGCCCGCTGTTGGTCTCCTGAATGGCAACGGTGAAGGAGGTTGGCCTTTGCGCCAAATAGCTGTCATCGACAGGCGAAATGCTGTTGATGACCGGCGCCAGGGTATCCAGGACAAGGCTGACTTCGACCGCCGTGCTGCTGTTGCCCGCTTCATCACGCGCCGTGATGCTCAGAGTGTTAGTGCCCTCGTTCAACGTGTGGTCGTAGCTCCAAGTGGTATCGGTGCTCAGGGAAACCACCAGGGTATTGTTGATATAGACGGCGGTATCCGCCTCTTTGCCGCCACTCAATGTCACCACTGAAGTGTTGGTTGGTGTGGTGACCGAATCGAGCGTGAGGGAATCCGGCGCTGCGGTATCCACGGTAAAACTCAGGGTGTAGTCGGCGCTGTTGCCCAGGGGCGTATCGGTCGGTTGCACGGTGATGGTATAGGTGCCCTGCCCCATGGCCGCAATCGGGGTGAAGATCAGGCGATTGATGCCGCTCGACCAACTTCCGTCCACATCGTTGCCGCTCGCGTCGGTAACCGTTGCCGCGGCGATCGAGGTGTCCCCATCCAGACTTGTCGATGCTTCATAGAGAACGATCTCTATGGCTGTGACATCGTTTTTGAGTACCGCTCCGTCGATCGGAGTGGTCGAGAAAACCTGAGGCGCCAGGGTATCCAGTACGATACTGCTGTTGACATTCTCACTGTGCAGACCGCTGTCATTGACCGCGTAGAGGTTGATGCTGTTTGTCCCTTCGTAGAGGGTCAAATCGTAACTCCAGCTTTCCGCCTCATCGATGGCGACCACCAGGGTACCGTTGATGACGATACCGGTATCCGCACTCTTGGTGCCCGTGAGGGTCTGCAGGTTTGTTACAGTCGGGCTCACTACCGTATCCAAGGTCGGCGTCTCAGGCTGCTCGTAGGCGATCAGCCAATCGGCGTAATCCACGCTGCCCAAGTCGTCATCATCATAGCTGTCGTAGATATTCGACATGTTGCGCGGATGGGTGCCGGTGGCAAGCAGATTGGTGGTCTCGACACCCCACCAGATGCCGGTCGCATCGATCGCCTGGGCGGAATTGTTTTTTATGTCGATGTCGTTGTCGTAAACCTGCAGGCTCTCGAGTGCGATGTCGCCTGAAAGATTCAGATACATGCCGGTGGCGTTGTTGTAGATGACATTGCCGGAAAAGGCCGGGGTCATCAACGCACTGGTGCCGCTGTAATAGGTCTCTACGCCATTGTAGACATTGTCGTGGAAGAGATTGTCGCGCACCTCATAGGTAATCGTCGAGGTGTTGCTATTTTCGAGCTTCAGCCCGTTGTAGTTGTCGAAGAGTTCGTTATTGCTGACGGTATAGGTTGAACCGTCGGCATAGGAACTGTAGAGATAGATGCCCTCTCCGCCGGTGATCGACAGGACATCGTTATCGTCTATCGTGATGTCATGTACGGCACTGTCGCTGGAATAGGCGTGGATGCCGTAGGTGCCGTTGGTGTCGACAAGGTTTCCGGTAACCACCGCCGTGATCTTACTCGAATCGTCGCTGTACAGGTAGACGCCATAGGAACCACTGTTATTGATGATGTTGTCAGCGATCTCAGCGACGATCTCGGTGCCATCATCGTTGGCATTGAGATAGATCCCGATAGCGTCGTTGTCACTGATCGAGTTATTGGAGAGGGTCACCGGGTGGGTCGTTTCCCCTTCGGCATCATAGGTGATGCCGTTGCCGGCGGTATGGGCGATGCTCGAGTGTTTGACCGTGCATTCGGAAGCCGGGGTTGTGGAGATACAGGTAATCCCATTATCGCCATATTCCACTTCCACATACTCGAAATTCAGTGCGCCGTAGCTGACGATCCCCGACCAGTCACCCTTTGCCTGGCTTGAAGCATCCGATGTGAAGACGATCGGTTCGGCTTCCGTTCCAATCGCGATGATCGATCCGTTGACCGTCAGCTCGGAAAGCGAGGTGTCCGTTCCACCCAGGGTGCCGTCGTACCTATGCGGCATGTTGATGGTGGTGCCGGGCTGAATGGTCAGCGTGACCCCCTCGGGCACGATCAGGTCACCGGTCAGGTCCACCGTACCGCTCCAGCTCTCGTTACCACCCAGTTCACCCGAGGTGGTCGGCAGGTCGGTGTTGATGGTGATCGTATGGATGTCGGTTTCGGTCTTGTCCTCGACATCACCCTCGGTGGTGATCACCCGTGAGAGTATCTGGTAAGTGCCGTCTCCCTCCACTACTGTCCAATCGTAGCTCCAAATGGTGGTGCCCGTGGCCGGCTCCCAGGTGGCGCCGCCATCGGTACTCACCTCCACCCGGTCGATCTCGCTCAAGGACGAAGCCGAGCCGTTGATTTGATAGCTCGCCGCATTGATCTCCAGTCCATCCGACGGGCTCTTTACCCAGGAGACGGGATCGGTCGGCAGCGACTCGCTCTGCAGCGCGTCCAGCCAGTCGCTGTAGTCCACCATGCCCACGGCGCTATCGTCGTAGACGTCGTAGATCCCGGCCAGGTCCTTCGGGTTGTCATCCGTGGCGATCTCGGTGCTGATGGTATCGCCCCACCAGTTGTAGCGCGCATCCACCGCCGCCGCCCCCTCGTTGTAGAGGGCAATGCCGTCGCTGGCGTCGTTGCCGTAGAGATTGTTGAAGTTGACGTAGCTGCTCTGGGACGACTGATACAGATAGACACCCAGGCCGTCGTTGTCACGGATGCTGTTGTGCACCACCTCAGCCTTACCGCCCAGCAAGCGGATGCCGTGATCGGTGTTTTCGTACACCTCATTGAGCATCAGCCTGGCGTTGATACTCGTAGTGCTAATGCTACGGTCCTTCAGATAGATGCCCGCCGCCCCATTACTGTAGACGCTGTTATGGACCAGAGCGGCATTCAGGGTACGGTAGTGTTTGTAGTACGTGTCGGCGTAGATGCCGTGGGAGGTATTGTCGTGAACCAGGTTGTCGCGCAGCGTCAGATTGACATACGCGGAGTTGTGGTGGAAGTAGATGCCGTAGGAGGCACTGTCGCTGACTTCGTTGTCGCTGACGCTGTAGTTGGAATAAGAGCCTTCGCTGGTTTTACAGCAAATATTAAAACGCAACC
>JASFJX010000557.1:0-3533 GCA_050119385.1 Candidatus Thiodiazotropha sp.
GCGGATGAGATGCTGCGTGCCATTAAGGCAGTTAGCAATGGTCATCACTACATCGCATCTGATGTGGCTAGAAAACATACATTAACCGAGTGGCAGGGAAGTTCCGATAATCCCTTCAAGGTTCTGTCATCGAGGGAAATACAGGTATTGTTGCAGATACTGGAGGGCCATAAGAACCTGGAAATATCCGATATTCTCTCCCTGAGCCCGAAAACAGTCAGTACCTATCGCCAGCGTATCTACGATAAGCTGGATATTAAAAACGACGTAGAACTGACACGCCTTGCCTATCGACATGGTATATTAAAAGATACTGAACACAATTCATGACCTTCGATGCCAATTGTCGCCGGTGTCCCCGTCTGGTAGATTTCCTGGGCCGGGTAAAGGCCGATTACCCTGATTATCATGCCGCCCCGGTCGCTCCATTCGGTGATGTCGAGGCGCAGCTGCTGATTGTCGGCCTGGCGCCCGGTCTGCATGGTGCCAATGCCACCGGTCGACCATTTACTGGTGATCACGCGGGTATCCTGCTCTATCAGACGCTCCACGAATTCGGTTTTTCCAATCAACCCGATGCTACTTCAAGAGACGACGGCCTTGAGCTGTACAATTGCAGAATTTCCAATGCCGTGAAGTGCCTGCCGCCGCAAAACAAACCGATTGGCAGTGAAATCAATAGTTGCAACAGTTTTCTGCGTCATGAACTGGAATCGATGCCATCGGACAGTCTGATTATTAGCCTGGGTTCGATTGCCCATCAGGCTGTCATCAGGGCCCTCGGGCTCAGGCAGAAGGACTATCCATTTGTCCATGCGATGGAACATCAGCTTAGCGAACATCATTTGATGATCGACTCCTACCACTGCAGTCGCTACAACACCCAGACCCGCAGACTTACTCCGGCCATGTTTCAACAGGTTTTTCAGCGAGCAAGAGAACTGCTTGACGGTCGATAGTAAAATTGCGGAATGATCCGCAATAACTGACTACCCTAAATCATGCAGCAGAGGGAATTTGATTACGCCGCCTTCCTTAAAACCCTGACCACCAGGCCGGGTGTCTATCGCATGCTCAATGCCGAGAGTAAAGTGCTCTATGTCGGCAAGGCGAAGAACCTGAAAAAGCGTGTCTCCAGCTATTTCACCCGCAGTCTTAATCATCGTATTCAGGTCATGGTGGGACAGATTGCCCATATCGAGATCATCGTCACCCACACCGAAGCCGAAGCGCTGCTGCTGGAAAATAACCTCATCAAGTCGCTCAAACCCAAGTACAATGTATTGCTGCGGGATGACAAGAGTTACCCCTATATCTATCTCTCCACAGACCATCCCTATCCAGCACTCTCATTCAGACGAGGTGCGCGACGGGGCAAGGGGCGGTATTTCGGCCCCTATCCCAGTGCCTCGTCGACGCGAGAGACCCTCCAGGTACTGCAAAAGCTTTTTCCTGTCCGTCAATGTGAAGAGAGTTTTTTTCGTAATCGCTCGAGGGCTTGTCTGCAATATCAGATAAAGCGCTGCAGCGGGCCCTGTGTAGGTTTGATCTCATCTGAGGCCTATAGGGAGGATGTTCAGCATGCGGTGCTTTTTCTGGAGGGAAAAACACGCCAGGTGGTTGATGAATTGGTGGATCAGATGGAGCGGGCCGCCAACCGCCTGGATTATGAACAGGCAGCTATCTATCGAGATCAGATCAAGCACCTGAATAGAATTCAAGAGCGGCAATATGTGAGTGGCGAAGGGGGGGATCTGGATATTGTTGCCCTGGCTAAGCGGGGAGGGAGTGCCTGTGTTCAGGTTTTTTATATCCGCTCCGGACGCAATCTCGGCAATAAGTCCTTCTATCCATCGGTGCCCCAGGATGCCCCCAACGAGACAGTTTTACAGGCGTTTGTTTCGCAATATTACCTGGAAAAACCGGTTCCTAATGAAATAATCCTCAATCACCAGTTGCCAGAGGAGGCGCTGCTGGAGGAGGTGCTCAGCCAACAGGCTGGTCGACGGGTTCACATTCGCTGCAGGGTGCGTGGCGAGCGTGCTCGCTGGTTGAAGATGGCCCAGGGAAATGCGGATATGGCATTACAGGCAAGGCTCAGCGCCCAGGCCGGTATGGAGGAGCGGTTACAGGCCCTACAGCAGGCACTGCAATTGCCGGCTCTCCCCGAGCGTATGGAGTGCTTTGATATCAGTCATACACAGGGAGAGTCGACAGTGGCATCATGTGTTGTCTTCAATGAGCAGGGGCCGTTGAAGTCCGACTATCGGCGATTCAATATCGAAGGGATTACCCCGGGGGATGATTATGCAGCCTTAGCGCAGGCACTGGAACGCCGCTACCGTAGGATCAAGAAAGGTGAAGTGGCCCTGCCTGATATACTTTTCATTGATGGAGGCAAAGGCCAGATCGCTGCTGTGCACGAGTCTCTGCAGGATCTCGGTATCTCGGGTTTAACCCTGATCGGGGTGGCAAAGGGTGCGGACCGAAAGGCCGGCATGGAGCAGCTTTTCTTGTTGGGGCGTAGAGCACCCTTTATACTGCCAGCAGATTCACCGGCACTGCATTTAATCCAACAGATTCGGGATGAAGCACATCGCTTTGCGATAACAGCGCACAGGCAGCGACGCTCGAAGACCCGAAACCGCTCGATTCTGGAACAGATACCGGGTATAGGCCCCAAACGCAGACAGCGATTGATGAAACAGTTTGGCGGTTTACAAGAGCTGTCGAGGGCGGGGATAGAGGATATTTCCCGTGTCGAAGGTATTAGTAAAGCCTTGGCGGAGCAGATCTATCATGCGTTTCATGATAAGGGCTAGGAAACAATATGTGGAATATTCCTAACATTCTCACACTGTTACGAATTGTCTTGATACCGGTATTCGTACTGCTGTTCTATCTTCCCGTGGAGTGGGCAAGGTTCAGCTGTGCCGTGGTTTTCTCTATTGCGGCAGTCACCGACTGGTTTGATGGTTATCTGGCAAGGCGTTGGGGGCAGGTATCACCCTTTGGTGCCTTTCTCGATCCGGTGGCGGACAAATTGATGGTGGCGGTATCCCTGCTACTGCTGGTGCAGTCGGAGCCGACACCGGGATTAGCCATCCCGGCCGCTGTGATCATCGGCCGCGAGATCACTATTTCGGCCCTGCGTGAATGGATGGCGGAACTGGGCGCCCGTGCAATGGTGGCGGTCTCCCTAATCGGAAAATTCAAGACCGCGGTGCAGATGATTGCCATTCTATTACTCATCTACGAAGCGCCGTTGTGGGATATACCGATTTACACAGTCGGTTTCGTCCTGCTTTATGTCGCAGCCATACTCACCCTCTGGTCAATGGTGATCTATATCCGGGCTGCCTTGCCCTGTCTGTTGGGTGAACGCCCGTTGGATGGTTCATTGGGGCGGAAATAGGCATGATTTCTGCCCATTGCTAGACTAACGAATGCCTCGAATCGATTCATCCGGGCATTCTCTCGGGAGAGGCCGCGAGCCATTGAGCTGCTAAGCTTAACGATAAGGAATCTGGCGT
>JASFJX010000558.1:0-3529 GCA_050119385.1 Candidatus Thiodiazotropha sp.
CTTCCATAGCCAGCGTGTTACAGGAATTGCGTCAAAAGAACGTGCAGCGCCTGCTGGTGTTCCCGCTCTATCCACAATATTCAGCGACCACTACCGCCTCCATCTTCGACGCCGTGACCCGGGAACTGCAACGCTGGCGCTGGATACCGGAACTGCGCTTCATACAGCGCTACCACGACCATCCCGACTATATTCGGATACTGAGTGAGAGCATACGCCATTACCGCCAACAGACCGGTGATGCACAAAAACTGCTGTTCTCTTTTCACGGCATCCCCAAGGATTATTACCAGGCTGGCGATCCCTACCCGGATGAGTGCCAAGCCACAGCGAACCGGGTCGTAGAGCACCTGGGACTTCACAAGGATCAATGGCAAATCGCCTTCCAGTCACGCTTCGGCGCCCAGGAGTGGGTCAAACCCTATACCATGGAGACCCTGAAACAATGGGGTGCCAAAGGAGTAGAGAGTGTTCAGGTGGTCTGTCCCGCCTTCTCCGCCGACTGTCTGGAAACCCTTGAGGAGATCGCTGAAGAGAACCGTGATGCCTTCCTTCAGGCCGGCGGTAAGCGTTATGCCTATATTCCCGCGCTGAACGACACCCCGGCACATATACACATGCTGGCCAACCTGGTCTGTGAGCATGTCTCGGGCTGGCCTGAAGCCGAATCATCTTTTCGAGAGGTAGAGTAATGTCTGATCACCCACGCCCGGTCGATATCAAAGTGCACCAGAAGAGCCGGTTCCTGGATATCGCCTTTGACGACGGCAGCCATTTCTCACTTCCCTGTGAATACCTGCGGGTCTATTCACCCTCCGCCGAAACCCGGGGCCACAGTCCGGCCACGGCGAAACTGGAGCGAGGCAAGGAGATGGTGAGCATCACCCAGATAGAGCCTGTCGGTCAGTATGCAATCAAGATCCACTTCGATGACGGCCACAACTCGGGACTCTACGATTGGCGCTATCTCTACAACCTGGGCAAGCACCACGATGAACTCTGGCAGGTTTATCTTGATAAACTCAAATCCGTTGGGTATCAACGCCAGGAACCCGATTTGACCGCCCCTGAGGATGATACTTGACTCAAATGACCATCGACCATCAAAATGGAGCCGTACGCTCATAATATAAATTAGCTACACTAATTCTATGTACCGCAGGGCCGTAGCGTAATAGCCCTGCCATTGATCCTCAGATACAACAAACAACCCAACATAATACTGGGAGGATCTGAAGCATATGGAAGAGTCATTACAGCGTTTGCTCGATGCCGAAACAAAAGCGCAACAAATCTATAGCAAAGCCGAAAAGACGCGGGAACGCATGATTCAGGAGGCTCTGCAAGAGGCAAAGACAAAAGAGGAACATTTCGAGTCGCGTATCCCCGAATTGCACCAGAGTTACATGGAGAAGGCGAAAAGCCGCGCGGAACAAACCATCGCGGAATTGAAAAAACGTTTCAATGAACGGCACGCCCAACTACGGGAATACGCCGAAGCCAGAGAGGATGCGGCATTGGAAGCTGCTTTCTCTGTCCTGATCGATCCCAAGGCCGATGAGGATTGACCCAAACCAATGAGTTCAAACAGGGATCAAGCCTATCTCAAGACCCGTGTCAGTTTGTTCTCGGCTCGGTTGCTCGACGCTGAAAAGGTTGAACGCCTCAAACAGATGACGCTCAACCAACTGGGTAAGACCCTCGATCTTGAGCCCATCTTCGAAGAAGCGCTGGATAACCAGCAGACAATCCGTTTGGTTGAACAAGCCGGGCTGCAGCAACTGATGGGCGAATTGTCAGTACTGCTGCGCCCGCTAAGCGGACGCTCCCGCGGACTGCTGCTCCACTGGCCGAGAAAGTACGAGCTGTTCAATCTAAAAACTCTGATCCGGGGCAAGCTGAACAACCTCGATATTGAAGAGATCCAGGACAACCTGCACGAACTGCCCGAGAGCATCAGCCTGCCCCACGAATCCCTGCTGCAGGCGGAAAACGTTCTGGAAATGCTGCGCCGCCTCGAGCAGGGACCCTACGCCATCGTCGCCAGACATGCGCGCCATGTCTTCGAGGAGAAGAACGAGGGCTTTTCCCTCGACGCCGCCATCGACCGCCTCTACTACACAAACCTCAGGCGGCAGATCAACATGTCCGACAGCAGCGACCAACACGGCGCCCAGAAGCTGATCAGCCTCATGATCGACCGCCAGAACATCCTCTGGCTGATGCGCTACCGGCTGGTCTACCGCTTTGCCTCCAGCGAGGCCTACTACCTGCTTATTCCCAGTGGCGGGCGTATCCAGCGCCCCAGCCTGATGTCGCTGGCCAATCTGGAGAGCCTCGAGGCGATCATCGACCAACTGCCCGATCCGTTCCGTCACCTCCTGACGGATGTGGATAACATCACCCAGGTTAGGCAACGTTTCGACTACTTCATCGGCCTGGAGATGCGCAAGCTGATACGCTATAGCTCGGATGCGGTGATCTCCGCCCTCGCCTATCTAATCGCACGGGATATCGACTTGAGGCGGCTCTACGCTATCGTTCAGGGCAAGCTGTTGCAAATGGATCCGCAGATGATCGATGCTGCGGTACCAAGCAATCCGTTAGCTGCAATCCTGGAGCCGGCGGCATGAGCGCCTATCACGAAAAAGAGAGCAACCCCCGGGGGAAATGTCGTGTTTAGCCCGTTGCCGATGAAACACATCAGCATCCAGTTACTTACCGACGATCTGCCGAGCGCGACCCTGATCCTTGCACAACTCGAGAGCTTCAGCCCCGATCCGCGTCCCTACGCGGTGGAAGCGCTCCCCGAGATTCCCGGTCGCCACTTCCGCAACCTCTACGCTCAGGCCAGGAACCGGCTGGAAAAGATCGCCGCCCAGGTCGACTACGATCCAGCCGTCTGTTCGCTTGATGTAGGCCCTATCTCAGAGGAGCAGCTCGAACACACCAACCAGTGGTTGGGCGACGCCTGGGAAACCGGCTCGGGCTTCGAGGAGAGCCGTCGCCTACACCAGGAGGAGCGCCGTACCATTGACCAGCTCGAAGCCTCGCTCGCCAACTTCCGCAACCTCCACATCGATCTGGGCCAACTGCAGACCGAACGGGGATTTCTTGAGAACCGGATCGGCATGGTGCACAGTTCCCAGGTGGCCCAGCTGGGCGACGCACTGGGGCTCGACGGTTACCTGCTCTTCCCTTACATGGAGAGCGACAACGATAGCCATGTGATCATCCTCGGCCCCAGTGGCCGGGTAAAATCGAACCTCGACGCTGTACTCGACACGGCGGGATTCCGCCCCCTGGAGATCCCGCCAGAGCTACAGGCCGAGCCCGAGGTGATCGAATCACGCCTGAAACAGCGGCGTACGGCAGTAGAGGAGGCATCACTAAAACTCGACGCCGAGGTACATGCCTGGGGAGATGCCTCCCGCGAAAAGCTGGAGAATGCCGCCTGCGTGCTCCATCTGGCGGCACCCTACGTAGCCCTCGGCGAAGCCGCCCGCCATCGCGGTAATCTCTCCCGCTT
>JASFJX010000559.1:0-3525 GCA_050119385.1 Candidatus Thiodiazotropha sp.
TGGTGCCGACCAACTGCGTGAACTCTCGATACGGGTGCGTAAACCGGTCAGTGAAAAGAGCAACTAAGAGACCTGAGTCTGTCCTGGTTGTGGTCTATACCACAGCCGGTGAAATATTGATGTTGCGTCGAGCCCGCCCCAGCGATTTCTGGCAGTCAGTGACCGGAAGTCTGAAATGGGGGGAGTCTGCCACCCAGGCCGCGCGGCGGGAACTTTACGAAGAGACAGGGATTCTGGCAGGAGGGGCCCTGATCGACCTCGGTTGCAAGGAGACCTTCCCCATCCTTCCCGCCTGGCGCTCCCGCTATGGGGCAAATGCCTATACCAACACAGAGTATTGGTTTGCAGTGAGGTTGCCCTTCAGGCGTCAACTCCGGCTCCATCCGCAGGAACATGCCGAATACCGTTGGGTTCACTATGCCCAGGCTATGCGATTGGCCACATCCTGGACCAATCGTAAGGCCATACAATATATATTCAGCTAGAGTCCCTCGCAAGCAACGCGTAGGGTGCGGCTTGCCGCACCCTACGGATCGTTATGCGTTTAACTTATCGATGACACGCAGTAGCATCTCCTTAGCCTCAGCGGCAACCTTTTTGGGTTCTTCCGTGGTGCAGTGATCCAATATGGTCACCGGGTCCATGAAACTGATGGTCACCTTGCCCGTATCGTCTTCCCGCATGATGAAGTTGCAGGGCAGCAGGGTACCCGCATTGGGTTCACTGCTCACAACACGGTCGGCCAGCTTGGGATTACAGGCGCCGAAGATGTGATAGGGCGGGATGGTTTTATCCATCTTGTTCTTGAAAATGGCCTGGACATCCACATCGCTGACAATGCCAAGGTGCTGCTCCAGCAGAAGTTCGCGCACTCGCTCAACCGCCTGGTCGAAAGGAAGGTCGATTTCAGTGTTAAATTCGTACATATTGCCTCCATAAAAAACGAGGTTGTATTCGAACAGAGAGATGTTGTGTAAGCATTGAATTTCATCAAGCCATTAACCGAGATTAAATATGCCTGAGACGATCCGATTGGAAACCAGTACCCGTGAAACCCTTGTGGATATAACTAGTCAAGTAGAGTCAGTCGTTGATCGCAGCGGTATTCAGCAAGGTTTGGTGAATGTCTACGCCCAAGGGGCCACGGCAGCGATCATGATCCAGGAGAATTGGGATGAGAGTGTGCAGACCGATGTGGTGAACCTGTTACGCAAAATGATACCCCGGGGTGTCTGGCTGCACGATGCCCAGGATGGTAATGGAGACAGTCATCTCAAGGCTGGCTTGGTGGGACCTTCTGAAACCGTTCCGATAATCGATGGCAAGTTGGGTTTGTCCAGGTGGCAGAACATCTTCTTCTGCGAATTCGATGGTCCGAGAAGTGATCGGAGGGTAGTGGTTACTGTAATATCAAGTGCTTAGGTTTATCTCGTTCCCACGCTCCTGCGTGGTAACGCATACGGTGGGTAGAATATAAAAAAACGCAGTACGGATAATCACCAGATAGGCATTCCCACGCTGGAGCGTGGGAACGAGAAGAGGGCTGAGCAGCATTATTGACCAGGTTTTAGCGTGCCGGCTTGATCTTGAGAAATTAACAAGATCTCTTCAGTTGAAAAACCTAATGATTTTGAACGATCGAGAAAACGCTCAATAATCGCTTTATCCACAACAGGCTTTCTTGCCAGCAGCCAAAGATAATCATGGGTGTAACCACTGACAAAGGCGTATTCGTAATCTGCCTTATCTAACTCAAAGATCACATAAGAGCTGTAAAAAGGCCCAAAGAAAGAGACCTTCAAATGGCCCTTCTCATTGTCATCGACAAAGTATGCCTTACCCTGTGCCTCTTTCCATTGCTTATTCTTGGCGGAGTAACCTCTGTTGATGACATCGATGCCGCCGTCTTTGCGCAATGCGTAATGCGCAGAGACATTATCCAGGCCTTTTTCAAAACGATGGTCCAGGCGCGCGATTTCGTACCAGGTACCAAGATAACGCTCGATCTCGAACCCGGATACCGGTTGGATACCCTCCGGTAGCCGGGTGCAACTTGCCAGTAACAGAGAAGCGGCCAGTAGGCTAATAAAACGCCCTTGGGTGATAATCGCCTTATCAATTAAACCAGTTGCGTTCATTTGCCGGTTTACAAACTATGCGGATTCTTCTTCCAAGGCATCCAGAAAGCGTTCCGCATCCAGGGCTGCCTGGCATCCGGTACCGGCGGAGGTGATAGCCTGGCGATAGACATGATCCATCACATCCCCGGCGGCGAAGATGCCTGGTATTGATGTCTGGGTGGCATTGCCTTCCATACCGCCGGCCACATTCAGGTAGCCGTTGGTCATCTCGATCTGCCCTTCGAACAGTGATGTGTTGGGGCTGTGTCCGATGGCGATGAAGACGCCCTGCAGATCGATCTCTTTGGTGGAGTCGTCCTTTACGTTTCTTATCCGCATCCCGGTGACACCGCTCTGATCACCGAGCACCTCGTCCAGGACGTGATCCCATTCGATGACCACATTGCCTTCTTCGGCCTTGTGCTTTAACTTGTCAGCCAGTATCTTCTCAGAGCGGAACTGATCGCGACGGTGTACCACAACTACCTCGGATGCGATGTGTGACAAGTAGAGCGCCTCTTCCACGGCGGTATTGCCGCCGCCGATGACCGCGACCTTCTGGTTTTTGTAGAAGAAACCGTCGCAGGTGGCGCAGGCGGAGACGCCGCGACCGCGAAATGCCTGCTCGGACTCCATGCCCAGATACTTGGCGGAGGCTCCGGTGCAGATGATCAGGGCATCACAGGTATAGACCGCCTGGTCGCCTGTGAGGCGAAAAGGACGCTCGCCAAGCTCCGCTTTGTTGATGTGGTCGAAGATGATCTCGGTGTCGAAGCGCTCTGCATGCAGGCGCATGCGCTCCATCAGATCCGGTCCCTGTACCCCGGCGTTGTCACCTGGCCAGTTGTCCACTTCAGTGGTGGTCATCAACTGCCCCCCTTGTTCCATGCCGGTGACGAGAACAGGATTGAGGTTGGCGCGGGCGGCGTAGACCGCTGCGGTGTAACCGGCGGGGCCTGAACCGAGAATCAGCAGGCGGCAATGCTTGGTTTCGCTCATGTATACTTATACTCCAACTCGGGTCTGCTCGGGCTGGTTGCCTGGCAGACGATATGGTTAAACCCGGCCTTGCGTGTCATAGATAGGTGACTCGCATCCAAGTCTGATAATAGGATTGCGGGAATACTACGTAATCCTCTCTTCGGGGTAAAGAATCGAGAGAAATTGAGCATGAAAATCGGTATACCAAAAGAGATCAAACCCCTTGAAGGGCGTGTAGGTTTGGTGCCCGAGGCCTGTGGTGAGCTGGTCAAGGCGGGGCATCTGGTAATGCTGGAGCAGGGCGCGGGGAGCGCCAGCGGCTACCGGGACCAAGTCTACCAGGAGGCCGGCGTAAGGATCCTGCCCGATGCGCAGAGCCTCTATGATCAGGCGGAATTAGTGGTGAAGGTCAAAGAGCCCTATG
>JASFJX010000560.1:0-3525 GCA_050119385.1 Candidatus Thiodiazotropha sp.
GCTCAAGGTGCCGGCACCTGTCCTCATGGGTTCTGTACGGCGCCAACAAGTGTTCGACAGTCCTTACCGCTCTACCCGGGGCAGGACGATCACTCACGCCTTTTATATCGAGCTATCACCGGACACCAAATTGCCCAAGGTAAAGGGTGGCGATGATGCCAAGCATGCGCAATGGGTGCCCCTGGCTAGTCTGGATCCACGGGAGATGTATGAAGATCACTACGACATCATTCAGGAGATGGTAGGCATGTAAGAGTTTTCTCAACCGCAACCTGGATAGACCGGGTTGCTCAACCAATGACAGGAGGATTTCCGTCATGAATAGCAACAACCTCATACTCAACACCGACTCCTATAAGGCGTCACACTTTCTCCAGTACCCACCGGGAACGGAGTATGTCTCCAGCTATATCGAATCACGCGGAGGGCGCTATCCACAAACGCTTTTTTTCGGGCTGCAGGCATTTTTAAAGCAATACCTCACATCACCCATCTCCCGGGATGACATCGATGAGGCTGATGATCTTCTCACCCTGCATGGCTTACCCTTCAACAGGGAAGGTTGGAACTATATTCTGGCGCAGTACGGTGGGATTCTGCCGCTCTCTATTGAGGCGGCCCCTGAGGGCAGCGTCATTCCCAACGGCAATATACTGTTGCAGGTCGTCAATACCGATCCCAGAGTACCCTGGCTGACCAGCTATCTGGAGACGGCGCTGCTGCGGGCGATATGGTATCCAACCACAGTGGCCACGTTTTCCTTTCAGGTACGCCAGTTGATCAGAGCCTATCTCGAGGAAACCGCCGTCAGTACAGACGGCTTGGCTTTCAAGTTGCACGACTTCGGAGCTCGCGGTGCCAGTTCCAACGAGACGGCGGCGTTGGGTGGTTTGGCTCACCTGGTGAATTTCCAGGGTACCGACACCGTTGCCGCCCTGATTGCTGCAAGGCGCTGGTACGCTGCGGAGATGGCGGGTTTTTCCATCCCGGCCGCCGAGCACAGCACCATCACCGCTTGGGGGGAGGAGAGCGAAGAGGCCGCCTATCGTAATATGCTTGAGCAGTTTGCCGGCGAAGGGCGACTGGTGGCGGTGGTTAGCGACTCCTATGACCTGTGGAACGCTTTGGGCAATCTGTGGGGCGGATCGCTCCGTAAGGAGGTGATGGGCAATGGGGGGACGGTTGTGATTCGCCCAGACAGCGGTGATCCGGTAAAGGTCGTCACGGAGACGATCGAGTGTCTGATGAGAAAGTTTGGCGCCCAGCAAAACGCCAAAGGGTTCTGGGTCCTGCCGGATTATATCCGTGTCATTCAGGGTGACGGCATCAACCAGGACTCCATCGCAGAGATACTCGCAGCCATGAAGGCGAAGAGGCAGAGTGCCGAGAACATTGCCTTTGGCATGGGTGCGGCGCTACTACAGAAGGTTAATCGGGACACCCAACGATTTGCTATGAAAGCTTCGGCCATCTGTATCGATGGGGTGTGGCGGGATGTTTACAAGGATCCGGTCACTGACCCTGGTAAACGCTCCAAAGCGGGACGGCTGGCACTGGTGGAAGAGAGCGGGCGCCTGACTACTATTCGCCGGGAAACCGCTGCTGATAGGAATCTGTTGGTCGAGGTGTTTCGCAACGGCGAACTCCTGCGGGAATGGAACTTAGAGCAGATACGTCAAAGAGCAGCGAATGCCGCCGACAATCAAGGGAGGGCACAGTCATGTTAGGTATGCGCTATATCAAAGCCGATCCCAACACCTACTTGATGCAATACCGGCATGGAAAACTCAGGCAGGCGGGCAGGGGCCTCTCTTTTTGGTATTTTGCGCCGGTGAGCACGCTGGCAGCAATACCGACTGCCAGTACCGAGGTGCCCTTTGCTTTTCGGGAACTGACAGCGGATTTTCAGGAAGTCACCATCCAGGGGCAATATGTGTATCAGGTGCAGGATCCCCAGCGTTTGGCACAGCTTCTGAATTACAACCTGAAATCCGACGGAGTCTCCTATGCCACTGAGGATTCGCAGAAACTGCCGGAGCGAATCACTAACCTGGTGGGCAAGCAGGTCCGTGCTCAGATCCAGCAGTTGAAACTCCGCGCAGCGATGCAGGTAGGGGATGCCCTGTCTCACCGGGTACGAGAAGCCGTTGCTGTCTCTGAGTTGCTGGAAGCGCTGGGAGTGGCCCTTTTGGAACTGGCCATCGTTTCAGTACGTCCTCAGCCGGATACGAGTCGAGCCCTGGAGGCCGAAGCACGGGAGGCGTTATTGCAGGAAGCGGATGATGCCGTCTCCCGTCGACGAAATGCGGCGGTTGAAAACGAACGCGCCATCAGGGAAAACGAGCTTAAGACAGAACTCGTGGTGGAGGAGAAGAAGCGAGGCATCGAAGAGGCCAAGCTGGACGCTCAACGTGCGGTACAAATCAAGGCCCAAGTCATCTCTGAAGAGAAACTGGAAGGCAGTATCAAACTCGAAGAGCGGAAATCCACCCTGGTAGAGCAGTCTGGTCACAATGCGAAGGTTGAAGCGGATAGCCGGGCCTATGGGGTACAGGTCATCGTTGAGGCATTGGGACAGGCAAACGAACGGGTTCTCGAAGGTTTGTTGTCGGCTCAGATGTCTCCGGAGCAGCTGATCTCCTCAGCCTTTCGGGGAATTGCCGGCAATGCGCAACGCATCGGCCAACTCAATATATCGCCGGACCTACTCGACAGCCTGACACATAAAAAAGGGAGGTGATCCTATGGCCAGAGGGACGGATAGGCGGATTGTGCTCGTCACCCGCCACACCCGGATCGACGAGCTTATTTCCCGCCATAACACCCTGGCCCAGGCCCGGTTTGTCATCGAAAGCCAGGGATTGGCTTTCGATGACTACCAGGTCGAAGACCAGGTGTTCAAGATGCAGCTGTCAAAACTGAAAGCAGAGCTTGATCGGTTCGGCTCTCTGCATCACATCGACCGGGGATTACTGCCAGGGTATCTCTTTCGTGAGGATGATATCGTGTTGGTTCTGGGTCAGGATGGTCTGGTGGTCAATACCTTGAAATACCTGGATGGCCAACCGCTCATTGCGGTCAATCCGGATCCGGCCCGCTATGATGGTATTCTGCTGCCCTTTGTCGTAGAGAATGCATTAACGATTATCAAGGGGATCCTCAAGGGTGAGCGCAAGACCCAAGCCATAACTTTTGCTGAGGTGGGGTTGAATGATGGTCAGCATCTGCTGGCGGTCAACGATTTCTTTATCGGCGTGAAAGGCCATAGCTCTGCACGATACGAGATCATTCTAGATGGCAAGCGGGAGCGACAGTCATCATCGGGTATTATTGTCTCGACAGGCCTGGGGTCGACCGGGTGGTTGAAATCTGTTTTGACTGGTGCCTCAAGAATTGCCGAGGCTATGGGTCAAGCCTTACCTGGCACAGCATACGAAAGGGGGGTAAATTGGGACAGTGATTTTCTGGTCTACTCAGTGCGTGAACCTTTTCCCAGTGTATATACAGGAACAGAATTGACCTTTG
>JASFJX010000561.1:0-3524 GCA_050119385.1 Candidatus Thiodiazotropha sp.
CGGTCGACATTGCCACTTTTCTATTGAACGAGAAACGACAAGCCATTCACGACATCGAAAGACGCCAATCCATTGATGTCGTACTGGTGCCCAACATTCATCTCGACACACCCAACTACACCATCGAACGGGTACGGGTAAGTGACCTGCCATCGGATGAAGATGCCGTATCAAGTTACAAGATGGTCAGCGACGAAAGCGAGCAGAAGGTACTGGATTTCGCCAAGGCGAAACAACCGCAACCTGAAAAACCCGCAGTGAAATCGATTGCGCCCGCTAGCCCGGCCCCGCAGAGAACTGAACCCGCTCAACAGGCATCGGAGACGGGTGAAGGCGGCTTTTTGAAGAAAATTTTCAGTATTTTCACCTCAAAACCGGAAGAACCGGTCAAGGAGGAGCCTGCCCATCAAAAGAGTGCCAAGCCCCGCCAGGGTGGCGCCGGCCGCGGCCAACCGACAGGAGCAGGAAAAGGGCGTAAAAAACCAGCAGCGTCCGCCCGCGGCAAGGGAGGAGCCGGTGAGAGTAAACGTGGTGAGAGACAGGAGCGACGTAGCCAGGAGTCAGCTACCACAGGCAAACGCAAACCACCACAAAAGAAATCGTCTGCCAAGACAACTGAAAAACAGGTAACGGATATAAAACCCCAGGAAAAGAGTAGCGCTCAGCCTGAAGTTACTAATGGCGAGGCTCCGAAGCCCAAGGGATCACGTCGCGGTCGCCGCGGTGGCCGTAGACGCCGTAGCAGTACAGAGAAGACTAGCGAACAGACAATAGCCAATGCCAATGGCGTAACCGAGAAGAAGGGGCCAGCCACTAAAAGCACAAAGGGTGATGAATCCAGGGATGGAGCTAAAGAGGCACCACAGAAAGATGACCTTAAACAGGCGCCACAGAGAGGTGACCTTAAAGAGGCAACACAGAGAGGTGACCTTAAAGAGGCAACACAGAAAGATGACCTTAAACAAGCGCCACAGAAAGATGACCTTAAACAAGCGCCACAGAATCGTGAAGCCGAGCGGGAAACCAAACCCAGGCCTGAGGTAAAGCAAAAGGCGGACGTCGAGAATAAAACACCTGTTGAGAAAGCCAAACCCGAAAAGGAACAAGCACCGGAAACTGCTATCAAGGCAGTCCAGTCTGAGACGGCGAGATCTGAAAAGGCCAAGCCTGAAACTGTTGCTGAGGAAAAAAAGGCACCTGAAACACGCCCTAAATTGGTTCAGGTTGAAACCAAACCGCAACAGGCCAAACCGCAACAGGTTGAAAAAGCACCGGCAGAAGTGAAAGCGAATGACTCAACAGGCCCTGCGGCAGACAATTCCGGCAATCCGCCGGCTGCTGCAGAAATAAAGCCGGCACCAAAGAGAGCTGCCAAAAAGAGACCGGCAGCACCGAAGTTACAGCAGGTGGAAACCACGAAACGGGTTGAACAAACTGTACTAAAACCGGTTGATAACAAACCTGACAGTGCAGACAGCAAACCTGCTACAATGACAAGTGAAAAGGTCGTGCCAAAGACTCAAGCTGCTGCTGCCGCTGGAGAACCGGATGGAGCCGCACCCAAGCCCGCAGCGGCTGCACCAGAGCCAAAACCGAAAGAACAGAAAATAGACAGCAGTAACGGCGATTGAACCATAAATAACCTTGCTCCATAAGGATGGAGCAAGGCTATTTTTCCAAGACTTAGTAGCCTGCCAACTACAGCTTTCCCTCGATATCCCGGAGATCAGGCGAAATGTTGGCTCATGATCTTTGCCAACAGCCCTCTGGAGGCCTCTTCCACCAGATCGAACACCCGGTCAAAGCCCGCGACACCGCCATAGTAGGGATCGGGCACCTCACGAATCGGTTGGTCCGGTGCAAAATCGAGAAACAAATGCAGCCGCTCTTCCCTTCCCGGCGGACATATTGCTTCCAGATCTGCATAATTGGATCGGTCCATTGCAATGACATAGTCAAAGCGTTCGAAATCATCCGAGGTGACCATCCTGGCGCGCAAGTCGCTCAGATCAAGCCCCCGCTTGACCGCCGTCTCCCGCGCCCGGCGATCAGGCTTGGAACCTGCGTGATAGTCAATGGTGCCCGCAGAGTCGGTGGATATATACTCACTCAATCCCTGTTTATCGACCATGTCGCGAAATACCCCCTGGGCTGTGGGTGAGCGGCAGATGTTGCCCATGCAGACAAAAAGAATAGAAATCTTGTTATTGTCTTTCATAGAATTATATTCATTACCTCTAAAGTCGCACTGTTCAGATGAGTCTCACGACTCGATTAGTCACCCATTTTAACCTATCCATAATCTTTGGCATCTAGCAAAATCAAATCACCCAATTTGAGCCAGGGAATGCTATGAGTTACTTACAATTCATATTCATCATCTTGGTGGGGTTAATCAGTTATTCTGGTGTAGATCACACCGACATTGTCCACCTCATCTTCGGCACGACCGTGAAATCCTTTGATCTGCCAACCTTCCGGGGCTTCAATTTGCGCACAATTGTCTGTTGCTGCCCCCCCTGAAAGGGTACGGTCCAAGCTGGTTTTAAAAGAAGCATAAAAAACTCGCGTGCTACCATTTTTTTCTCCCGTGCAAAGACCGAGTGAGGTCAGATATTCGCCCTCTTCCAGGCTCAGGGAGTATTGCGAGCCTCCGTTTCCACCATGGGAGAAAGCCCTTCCATCATCGAAGCTCAAGGCAAGCTGGTCAATACGCGATCCTGCCCGCATGCTGATTGCACTGACCTTAGCCGAGCCAGTTACCTGGTTGACATCATTAAAGCCAATACCACCAGTTCCACCATACGCGTCGCTCATAAGAATCTCGCTGTTTGTAGCGTAGGCCCAATTTACGGCAACGGGAGGGTGATCCGACAACTTTAATCCATCTTCATTAACATCGTCTTGACGCACTTCATAGTGGCTTGGGATCAAGGTGATAAAATCGTTATTTCGGTACAGAACTTTGTCGACGATTTCACAAGCGTAGTCGGTCATTTTCGGATCACACACGAGAGCGTCGCTGCCTTTTACGGGCACATCTCCGCCTCGGATGAGTTCTATCCATACATCGGAAAACCCGGCCTCAAGCAATTGGAGGATATTGTCGCCTTCGCGCGTATACCGGGTGTTAGTGTCACCCATGACAATGACGGCATTATCCGCAGAATTTTCTTCAATATAGTCGAGAAGCTGCAAAATATTCGCACGACGAGCTTCTAAATCAGCATCATCAACTTGCGCCTGGGTGTGAAGATTGTATATGTCAACATACACACCCTCGGCCAAGCGTACTCTTGCGAGTGTAAAGCCTTTAGGCGTCAGGCAATCCACACCATTGCAATCATCCCAGGCTATCCTGATCATGTCATCACCGTCAAACGGGTAGTAGCTCATCGTATTCAAGCCACTGCCTATTCCCATTCCACCAGTGGTTGGTGAACGATAATAGTGCTGATTGCAGGTATCGTAAAGGTAAGCATGATAGTTGAAATCTTCCTGCACGTTAACGATATCGAACTCAT
>JASFJX010000562.1:0-3519 GCA_050119385.1 Candidatus Thiodiazotropha sp.
GTTGATGCCTGGCATAGGCGTTTAGATCCTATGCTGGATGTGATCGAGCCGGTGACACCACCAAGCGTTGTATGGGATCAAATCGCGAGCCGGATAGAACCCGCTGATACCAGCGATGAAGTCACGACCGGGTTTTGGAATAGCTTGAACTTCTGGCGTAATCTCGGCATGGTCACGGCAACCCTGGTGTTGGTAATGGGTATGACCCTGCTGACGACTCGCCAGCAGGATATGGCGATGGACAGCATCATGGTAGTCCTGAACAATCAGTCGAGGCCCGGTTGGCTGGTGAGTGCTAAGGCCAGCGATCCGTATTTGAAAGTCAAGGCTGTAGAGCCGACTCCCTTACCGAAAGGTAAAGTCTGCCAGTTGTGGCTGGTGGATGAGTCGGGTCAGCTTTACCCCCTTGGTATTTTGCCCCATGACGGTAGCATGCAGATGAACCTGCCGGCAGCGCTTAAGGATCAGCAAGGTTTCAAGGTCTCTATCGAACAGGCAGATCAACTACCGAAGGATAGGCCGAGTAATGAAATTGTGTTCGAAGGTACTCTGACGGAGATCTGAACGAAGGATTCAGCTTCATTCCTTGCCTGAATTCCATAATTTAGGTTTGGTTTTTCCTGCGTTAATGATATACGCTTGGCAGTTATGCGGTGTTTAATATCCTTATTCATTGCGTGAAGAAGGGACGGCACGAGCCCTAACTATCTATTAGGAATATATTTTTAGCGAATAAATATAACGCACTGAAAACGAGCAACTAAAAAAGATACTAAGGTATATGAGGAATGTTAAAGGCCTGCTACCAGATCTAAATTCCTATCAAGGTCGATATGCCCTGTTTTCCCTCTTTGTCGCTGTGGCATTGCTCTCTTTTGCCTACCTTGGTTGGAACTTGGTTAAAAACTCCAGTCAAAGACAGATTGACAATATATCAGCCAGAACCGTTGCTGCCGGCATTTTGTTGGATGCTCATACACAACTCACTCACCTGGAAAATAGTCTACAACGAATCCTCAATGAGCCTGAGGGAGGAAACTTGGCTCATACTGAGAGCATCTTACTCAGCCTGGATCGGATATTTCACGAATTAGCAGAATCCCTGAAACGTCTACCTTCATACAGAGCTGGATTAGTGGAAAATTTGCTCGAGGATAAAGTTAGGCTGGAACGTGAGGTACGAAACCTGATTGATGTTCGGCAGGATGTGAAAGACTGGTTTCCCGCCATGAACTTAATGCTTGAGGAGATGTATCCGCATAACAAGGGAGTACTCAGTGAACTTCAACTCTTACGCCAGGAGGTAGAGGTTAGTTATCCCCTGGAGCAGCAGGTCGATGCGCTCAGTCAGATTGCCACACTACAACGACTCTGGATGGGTATGACGGGTGAATTACGTCTGATGGTGGCTAACCGTTTTGGCCTGTTTGCCTCAGATCTGAAGAGCGCTCAAGAAGCACGAAATGAAACGATTATCGATTATGCAAATCGTTTTATCTCGCAGTTAGAAACACTGGAAAGCTATTTTGATGAAAATGATCAGGGATTCATACTTTCCCATAGTTTGGTAAGTCTAGAGACCCACTACAGATCATGGATACAGGGCTACCGGCAGGTATTGTTGTTCATGGATCAGCCAACCTGGCGCATGGACTTACATCTTATGCGCGAAACCATTAACCCGCTGCTAAATCGCATACGTCAGCGTTTTTCATTGATCGATATGGCTCTCGATATCCAGTCAGCGGCTGGTGTTAATCAGCTCACGCAAACCGCGAAACGGTTGTCCTTGTCCATATTGGGGATGGCAATGCTCGGATTGCTAATTCTGTTTCTGGCCTTTCAGTTAATCAAGCGTAATCTGTTGTTACCTATTAGGCAGACTGCTGCGGCGTTGAAACAGGAAGCCAATGGCGGATTGGAGTGGAATCTACTATCCGGCAACAATCTAACGGAGATACAGGATTTGGTGGATGCCTTTAGTGACATGCGCAAGCAGGTGCACAATCGACAACGTCATCTCGATCATGTTGCGCATCATGATGCGTTGACCCAGCTTCCCAATCGGGTTTTGTTCCACGATCGCCTTGAGCACGCCTTGGCGATCGCACTCAGAGGAGATGGGAAGATCGGGTTGATGTTTCTCGATCTGGATCGCTTCAAGCAAGTTAACGACAGCCTGGGGCATCTGGCGGGGGATGAACTGCTGAAACTTATCGCTGAACGTCTAACTTCAATCGTGCGTAGCTCTGATACAGTGGCAAGATTGAGTGGCGATGAATTTGCCATCCTGGTTGAGAATATCAATAATCGCGAAGATATGGCGCCCCTTGCCGAGAAGATTCTGCGCGCGATTGAGCAGCCGGTTCAGGTGGCTGGCCAGGCATTGTGTGTCTCTGCATCCATTGGTATAGCGATGGCGCCGTTTGATGATGTGTCCGCCGATTACCTTATCCGTGATGCCGATACTGCCATGTATGAGGCTAAACGACACGGGCGTGCAGCCTATCGCTTCTTTAACAGTGAAATGACGGAGCGGGTCGCTGAGGGGCTGAAGTATGAACAAGAGGTTCGTCAGGCAGTGGAAGCTGAGCAGTTCTGCTACCACTTTCAACCCATCGTTGACTCTAGCAGTGGCAGGCTTTTCTGCTACGAGGCTCTGCTACGCTGGGAACACCCGCAGCGAGGAATTCTTACCCCGGATCAGTTTTTAACGGTATTGAACGATACGGGACTTATCACAACACTTTTCGCTCCCCTTTTTGAGCAGGTGATCCAATTCCAACAAGAACAGTCTGAAGGGGGAGAAAAGGTGGTTATCTCAATCAATCTCTCCGCCAAACTGCTTAATGATCCGATCTTTTGTCGAAATCTTCTTGAAAACCTGGTTTCAGGAGAGATGCTTCCCCGTAGCCTTATCCTGGAGATAACCGAAGACACATTTACTCAGGAATTGGCTGAAGCCGATCAGTTTTTACAGCAGGCCAAGTCATTGGGAGTGAGAGTCGCGTTGGATGATTTCGGAACAGGTCAGGCCTCACTCAGTCATTTGCGACAGTTTCCGTTTGATCTGTTGAAGATCGATCGGGAATTCATCCACAGTGTGGTTTCGGACAGTAACGATGCAAGCGTTGTGCAGGCAATGATACAGTTAGCCCACGCTTTCAATATGGATGTGATAGCCGAAGGTGTCGAAAATCAAAGTCAGCTGACTTTTCTTCAGCAGCAAGGTTGTGATTATGTGCAGGGTTATCTAGTTGGTATAGCCAGGGAAAAGTTGCAATCCCCGGGGAAGTTACAGGCTGCATTGTTGTTTGAAACCTAGGTGATTCCCTGCTAGTGGGCCGCTCGGTAAATTCGGTAACACTCAGAGCCCCGCTACTGGGCCAAGGCAAGGCGCACTTCGCCGGGAATGGCATGCCCTTTCCAAGAAGTGCAACACAGAATTGGCCCAGTAGCGGGGCTCCCTTTGGGCCGCGCCACAAGCGCCATTGGCGGTGTTATGCTCGCTTGAATTAG
>JASFJX010000563.1:0-3518 GCA_050119385.1 Candidatus Thiodiazotropha sp.
TTGTGAGTACGGCGGATTCGATGGCAATCCCCTGGCTGTCTTGTGACTCTGATCCTGACGAAGCCTCACTCACATCCACGGCAAAGACCAAGGAACCTAGATTGTCTTGTCTGAACGCTTCCAGCAAAGGGCCACTGATGGCGCGGGATTTATTCTGGGGATTGAACAGATCGATCCCGTTCCCTTTGCGCTTATATTGTCGGCAAATAGATAGGTGGAAATCTCTGCCACGGCCAGCGCCGGCTTGAGCATGCAGATCACTATCAGTGTTAGTGCAAGAAAGGTAGTGCTAACTGGTCTCAGACGTAAATTGAGGGGATACCAAGCCGTACGCGTTCGTTGAAACATGAGTCAGCTCCATGAAGATGGATTTAGTAGACGTTTTAAGCAAGACTGCAGAGGTCATGCCAACTTTTTATGTTGTTTTTAATCGCCCACTTTCAATGACTTAAGTCCCAGCTAACGAAAAACAAGCAGCGCTATTTAAAAATCAGTTGCAGATTGCAAATCAGGTTGCGAACCGGCGACTGGCGCCGATAGTCTGATCCATGCCGGTATGTTGAATCGATTGCTTGAGCACGCCGCGATAGATGGACTCGACACGGCGAGCTATATCTCCCCAGTTGTAGTGGTGTTGCAACTTTCCATGACCCGCATGCCCCATTCTGCTTGCCAGCGGCTTGTTCTCCAGCAGTCGATTGATCGCCACGGCCAAGGCCATACTGTCATGCTCGCTCAGCAGGCCATCCACACCATGACTGATCACACGTTGCAGCACCGGTAGCCGCAACGCCACCACGGGCTTGCGGAAGGCCCAGGCTTCGAGAAAAACGACACCCAGGCTCTCGGCTCGAGACGGCAAACAGAGCAAGTCGCAGCGTTTCAACCAGGCGCATTTCTCCGTCTGGCTGACCTCTTCAATAGCAATCAGGCGGGGATCACGGTTCTCGGTTAAAAGACCTCTGCACCGCGGCTCCTGCGGACCGATAAGCACGAATCGTGCATTCGGGTGGTCTCGCCATACATGCCTGGTTGCACCGCTAAGGTAGTCAATGCCTTTAGCGTGGCTGACTCGCCCCAGAAAGAGAATGACGGGATCGTGATCCGAAAGATGATCGTGTACTGCGACCCCAACCGTATCGCTGATCAGCGGACCAAAGGGGCAAACAAACACCTTCTCCTGTTGCGCCCCTTGCTTGACCAACCAGTCGCGCTCGTATTCGGTCAAAGCTATCAGGGCGTCCGCACGCCGGTAGAGACGCCGAAACCGCTTCGATGACCAGGCGGTGCCCTGCTTGCTATCGGTACTGGCCAAAGGGCTCCAGACAAAAGGCTTACCGAGTTTGTCCGCCACGGACGCCAACAGTTCGGCGCTCTCGGTCAAACCGTTGTAGACGCTGTGTACGAGATCATGGCCAGCCACGATCTCTCTCACCCTTGGCGCCTGCAGTGATTGAAACGCCCTGGCATAGAGCGGCCTTAGAAAGCGCTGCTGTTGATAGCGGCGGCCCAACCACTGCATGACGTAACGCGCAGCCCCTTCAAATCCCGTCTGGTAAACAACTGTCTCACCATCGCCGAATTCAGCGGCAGTGCCGACAGCGGCCCCTTGCGCCAGTGAGATGTAGTCTTGATTGCAGTGGCTCAGCACGTTTACCTGAACAGCCGCACCAAGCTCCTGCGCCAAGCGTCGGCTATGCAGTTCGGCGCCGCCGATTGCGGGCCAATAACGTGGCACATGTAAAAGCACTTTCATCGTCATGGACAGAGCTGTTTATTTACTTGTCTGCCAGCGCCAGCTCAGTAATAGCCCGCGCATCTGTCGGGCGACCTGTATAATAGCCCTGTATCACATCGCATTGATGTTTGCGCAGAAACTCCAACTGCGCTTTGTCCTCCACGCCTTCGGCCACCACCTCCATCCCCAGCGCATGCCCCATGAAGATGATCGCCGAGGTGATCTGGGCGGCGGAGTGATCCGAGGTGATGTGTCGGATGAAATTACGGTCGATTTTCAGAATGCTGAAAGGGAGGTTTCTTAGACTGCTCAGCGAAGAGTAGCCTGTACCGAAGTCGTCGATGGCGGTACGCATTCCCCAGTGCCGTAGCTCCTGCAGTGTCTCCATTATCTTACTGCTGTGATCCATGGCCACCGACTCGGTCATTTCCACCTCGATCAGGGTGCTGTCGACCGAGTGCCGCTTAAGGATTTGGCTAATCCGCTGCAGCAGGTCCCGCTGGTTGAATTGATGACCGGAGAAATTCACCGCGACCGGAATAGGGCCGCAACCGTTGGCTCGCCAGGCGCTCGCCTGTCTGCACGCCTCGGACAACACCCATTCGCCCAATGGCAGAATCAGCCCATTTTCTTCGGCCAGGGGGATGAATTCCACCGGCGGGACGGCACCGCGCAGATCGCTGTTCCAACGCACCAAGGCCTCGACACCGACCAGGCTGCAGGTCATTGAATTCACCTTCGGTTGATAGTCGAGATGCAGTTCACCATGCTCGATAGCCGTTTTTAGTTCTTTAGCCATACTGATACGACCCAAGGTGCGCTCCCGCGTTGTATCGTTGTAGCGGTTAGCGCCCAATCTGCCGCAACGACGCAACTCCTCCACCGCCATGCCGGCCTTTTGCTGTAACTGGGAACCGTCGATATCGTCGTCAGGATAGACCGCGCTGCCAATGCGGACACTGACTTGCAGCTCATAGCCGCGAATAAGCAAGGGCATTTCCATGCATTGCGCAAGGTGACTGATAAAGTCATTGAATTCCAAGCGGCTTTTAAGCCCGCTCACCAGCACGGAAAACTGCGCCCCCTCGGTACGCGCCACCATGACGTTGAGATCCGTGCGCTCATTCGCCACTTTCACCAACCGATCCGTCCAAAGACGCAACAGTTCATCGGCGGATTCTCTGTTCATCATGTCGGTCAGATTCGTGAGATTGGCCATCTCCAGTCTCACCATCGCTACCAGACCACCTCCCCGCCCGGCTTCATCAAGGCAGCGCACTAGGCGCGCGCTCAGCAGGTTTGTCTTGGGCAATCCCGTCAACTCATCGTAAAAGGCCATCTGCCTGAGCTTTTGCTCCGCACGATGACGGTCGGTGCAATCGCGCAACAGCACGACAATATCGTCTGTGTTGGCCGCGACCATGCGTACTTCGTAGTAATGAAACTGCTGCCCATCTGTCCACTCGAACTCACACTGCTGTGTGCCGCCGATCTCTAGAACAGCCTGCAGGCACTGTCTCACTTGCCGGGAAACCGTTTCGGACAGCCCGTCCCAGAACTCCTTGCCGACCAGGAGATTTTCCGTCAAGGTGACTGTTTCGCCTTTGGCCGGTTTTATATCGAGCACACGCCCCTGACGGTCCAGGCGCAGAATGGTGTCCGGCACCGAGTCAATCAACGCACGCCGCTGCCCTTCGGTGGCCTGCAACTCCAGCGACGTCTGTCGCGAACGCATCAAATAGCTGATGCGGTTTTTCAGCACAGGCCAGTTGATGGGCTT
>JASFJX010000564.1:0-3513 GCA_050119385.1 Candidatus Thiodiazotropha sp.
ACCGGCGGTATTTTCGCTTGCAGCGGAAGAGCCCGCGAGCGCCTGTTACGGCAGGGTCAGCAGATCCGGTGAGATGCCGGAGCCGACGGTGACAGTCCGGATGGGAGAGAATAAGGCATACCGCAAGTCCTGCCTGTGGCCGGGTTTCGTTGCGCCTGTTCGCCGGTAGTCAGCCGGCGCGTCCCTTCACGCCCTGATTCTGGACCTAATGAGGAGTAATCCATGAATCAGACCATTAATACCTCTTCGTTGGCCCGTTTTGGCGATCCCCAAACACGGGTTGAAGCCGCCCTTGATGCTTTGCGGCGCGGCAATGGTGTGCTACTCGTTGATGACGAGGATCGGGAGAATGAGGGCGACCTCATTTTTCCGGCCGAGTGTATTTCCCCTGAACAGATGGCGATGCTGATTCGCGAGTGTAGCGGCATCGTCTGCCTCTGCCTGACCGACGATGTCGTCCGCTGTCTGCAGCTGCCGATGATGGTGAACGAAAACAGTAGCCGCAACGGCACCGCCTTCACCGTCTCCATCGAGGCGAGGGAGGGGGTGACTACCGGCGTTTCCGCCGCTGACCGGGTCGCCACCATCCGCACGGCCATTGCCGATGACTGCACGCCGGACGACCTGGCCCGTCCCGGCCATATCTTTCCGCTACGCGCCCAGCCGGGTGGTGTGCTCACCCGCCGCGGCCACACCGAGGGGACGGTCGACCTGATGCGGCTGGCGGGGCTCAGGCCGGCAGGTGTGCTGTGCGAGCTGACCAATCCCGACGGCACCATGGCGCGGCTGCCCGAGGTGATCGCCTTTGCGGGGCGTCACGGTATGCCGGTGCTGAGCATCGAGGACCTGGTCGTCTATCGGACCACCATACTGGGAGAGGTGGGATAACCCTGGTGCCTATCAGGGAGCATTAGCCTCAGACTGTAATGCGGCGAAGCTCCCTCTTGGCGTTTGCCACTTTGAGTGACGTCCTTGGGAGAGCGGTCATCTCTTGCTTTAATAGTGAACGTCGTATATAAATAGACGTCGTACACTATTAGGCTCCCATTGATGTGCTCAACACCGCTTCGCATAGCCGCCATCCAGCCGATCCGCCGTCCCGGGCCGGTGGCCGATAACCTGCGCCAATACCAACACAAAAAACGGTGGGTCGAACTGGCTCGCCGCGCTATGCAGAAGGATGCCCAATGAGCGAACAGGGCCGCCGCGAACGCAAGCGGCAACAGACTCTGGACCGCATCGCTGATACCGCATGGGCGCTGTTCGAAGAGCAGGGCTTCGATGCGGTGACGATGGAGGCGATTGCCGAGGCGGCGGACGTTTCCAAGGGGACGCTCACAAATACTTCCCGGTCAAGGAGGCCCTGCTGCGCCACCGCTTCCACCGTGAGTTGGCCGAAGAGATCCCCGTTCTGTTCAAGGAGCTTGCGGTCCTGCCGAGCGCCGCCGGCAAGGCGTGGAATTTGGCGCGGCTGGCCGGATACGGTTTCACCGTCTCCGCCGGGGTGGCGATCGTTGTGGAGGGTTACCGGCAGTGGCTGGCGGACTCAGGCCTCGAATTTTTTTAGGTTTATAGGCCATGTTTGCAGAAGCCAGGAGCTTACGATGTCGAAGTAAATTTCACTGCCGCGTCGTCGATAAAACGGAGCGTACCCGAGGCGTGCACGGCGAGATAGTTCCATGTCGGTACGGCCTTTCCGTGTTCCCGCTTGGTCGGGTACCACGAGGGGGATATGTAGCTGTCGGGTCCTGTAAAAACGGCGAGCGCTGTCATTTCATGCGCCGTTCCGCGCCACAGGGGATTGTTGCGGGCGATGTGGCCGCGTAACGTTCCAAGGTCGCCAGGGTCGGACGACAGGTGCAAGGGGAGGTGGTCGGCGGTGAGCCCTTCGTCGGATGGCGTGACAAGAGTCGCCAGTGGACGTTCGCGGATCAGCCGGTGCATCGCTTCTGTTTGTGGTTGTTCAAAGTGTGACGGGATGTACATGTCAGCTCCAGGTAGCGTGTCGGTCGGCATGGGCGCGGATGCCGTAGCTGCCGAAGCCGAGATCGCAGAGCCACGGTTCGTCCTCGAGCTGCACCACCAATGCCATGTGGGTACGCGGACGCACGACCGGATAGGTCATGGGGCGGCAGGCCACTAAATGGTAGTCGATGCCGAGCGCTCGCAGCGCCATGGCGAACAGGCCGTTGACCTCGTAACAGTAGCCGCCACGGCCACGTCCGATGACCTTCTCAACGATCATCTCGGGGACCATCGAAACCCCCTTGCCCGCCTGTACGTCTAGGTTCTCGAACGGCACGTTGAAGAGCTGCCGGCGCATCAGTTCAGTGACCGTTGCCAGCGTAGATGGGGGGCATCATCGCTGCTCCTGGATGGTAGGTATGCCGGGCATGGAAAGAAGATCGGTCTCACCGAAGCCGCTTGGCAGGTTGATGGGGTTTGGACGGTTGGTACTCATTGCTCACTCCCTGTTACGGTCTCTGCTTCGATGAGTCTACCGAAAGCGTCTCGAATCCGCTCGGTTATGGGGCCGGGAACGCATGCCAGTTGCCGACCATCCACCGCCCGTACCGGCAACAGTTCGGCGCCGGTGCCGCAGAGAAAGCATTCATCGGCGGTATGAACGTCGTAGGGGGTAAGCGACCGTTCGATGCTCTCTATCCCCTCCTGGCGGGACAGTTCGAGCACAACGCCGCGGGTAATCCCGTCCAGGGCGCCATCGCTCACGGGCGGCGTATACAGGCCTCCTCCGCGGACGATAAAGATGTTCTCGGCGGTTCCCTCAGTGACATAGCCTCGTTCGTTCAGCAGCAAGGCCTCGTCGGCACCTGCCCGGCGCGCCTCCAGCTTGGCAAGGATGTTGTTCAGATAGTTCAGGCTCTTGATCCGCGGGTCGAGCACGGTCGGCCCCGGCCGTCGTGTAGACGCGGTGATCAGTTCGATGCCGTGGCGGCGTTTCTCCTCCGCCACCAGCGCTACCCGGTCGGCGATGAGAAACACATTGGGACGCTCACAACGGCTCGGGTCGAGCCCCAGGCTGCCGGGTCCGCGGGTGACCACCAGACGGATATAGCCATCCTCTGCAGCGAAGACCTCGATCACCTCGGCCACTGCCGTTTCAAGCTCGGCAATACGATACGGAAGTTCCAGCATCAGCGCGCGTGCCGATAGCGCCAGACGTGTCAGGTGGTCGCCGAGACGAAACGGCTTTGCGTTGTAGAAACGGATCCCCTCGAAGACGCCATCACCGTAGAGGAGGCCATGATCGGTAAGCGGTATCATGGCTTCCGCGGCGTTCACGATGCGGCCATTGAGCCAGAAAACCGGTTGTGTCATCTATGCGTCTCCTCTGCAGGTTGCAATTGATTTTTCGCCTTGGCGCAGGAAAGTTGGACGATGCCGCGGTATCGGCGCGAACCCCTCCAGGGCGAGGCGTGTCAACGGCAGTGTGGCGGCAAAGGCAGCGACGCTGACCAGGCCGTCCCGCAGTGCCGTCCGGTCCGCGCGATC
>JASFJX010000565.1:0-3508 GCA_050119385.1 Candidatus Thiodiazotropha sp.
TTCTCGACTACTGCCCAGTTGGCCGATGCCAAAATCTCGTTCCGGGGTACACCCTGTGCCTGCAGCTTACTTGCATTTTCCATCAGAAATACTGCGCAGGTGGCATTTATCGCATGTCCCTTCGGCGCTTGGTAGGCATCGGTGCAGGCGTCGGATACGTCCGGCATGCCGAACATAGCCGCCAGTGTGTCCATGAGACTGCCGGTGCCGGCCGAGCATTTGATATTCATGGCGTTGTTGAACAGTTCCGCCTCGCGTAGCGCGATGGTAGAGATCTTGGTGTCCTCACCGCCGATATCGACTAATATACAGAACTCTTCGTTGATATCCTCCACGCCCTGATTCTTTAAACGCTGCACATGTTTGCGCGCGAGCGCGATTGAGCCTCGCGCATGGGCATAGTTCTCCACCAATAGAGAAATACGCCCAGCGAGTTCAGGATAGGTGCGCTCCAGCGCCTGCTGTACTTGATATCGCGCCGATCCGGTAACGCCGATGCCGCGCACTGCCATCGATTCAATTCCTGCTTTGCGTAGATCATAAAACATATTTTTGATCGTCTCGATGGTGTCGCCCGCATTACTGTAGGCACGTATTGCAAGCACCTCAAGTGTGTCAGCGTCGCTCACTAACACCTTGGCCATGGTCGAACCGACATCAAGACCAAAATACAAGCTGCGACCGGTGAGCGTGCCGAGTTCGCCGTGTAAGATATCGTTGTTAAGACGAAGATAACGCTGCTCCGCTTGATATTGCTCTTTGAGCTGTGTGAACGCGGTATATGTTTGCGTGTCTTTGATGCGCATAAGGCGTATATCGGGCTGCACGATACCGTCGTTACCTAAGCGTGCAACCAATTTTTGCAGCGCTTCCAGCACCAGGGTATTGTCGGGATCGCAGAGCACTTCCTTCACTCCGAGTGAGTTCAGGTAATCCTCTGCACATTCGCGCGCGAATCGCCAGTGGAACACGCGGCCGGTAAGGCAGGCTTTGTCAAAGCCCGGCGCCACTTTTCGACAAGCCTTGAGTACTTCGGATTTGAGTGTGGTGGCAAGGGCCATCTCAAGCGGGATACCCTGGTTTTTATCGGAGATGGTGGCGGACGAGCTAAACACGCCGCAGCGGTCGGCGCGTACGCTGATTTTTCCGCGCGCCTCGCGACCGGCTTCGCCAGCATATTTTGCCAATATCCGGTCGACCTCGTCACGCTCCAAACCTAACTTCTGCAATACGCGATCGAGATTGACACCCGAACCGGCGCCACAACGCGGATTCACCACTAGCAGATCGTCCTTGAGATCACCGGAACGGTCGACACCAACCACGAGATAACCCGAGGCAGATAGTTCGACGATGGCTAGCGATTGTATGTCTTCATCTTCACCTCGCATTAGAAGGTCATGTGCTGCAAGCCATGAAGCGGCACTCGAAAGAAATACCTTTCCACAGCAGAGCGCTTCATGCACTAGAGGGGCCAGCTTGCCGCTGATGTAGATCGGTGCGTCTGAATGTCTACCGAAACGCTCGTGCACCTGTTGTTGCGCAAGCAAATCCGGCAGATCTGTATTACTTGGTAAAGTTGTGTCGGCGATGATTGTGCCATGCCGATCGAAGGTAATAAAACGAATATGGGCGACACCAGCATCGATGAATAGGCTCAATCCCATGCGCTCGGCACTTTTGTGCGCATTATTTGTAGGGTTTGCCTCTATTGGTGGTATGGCTGTAAATGCATTTTTAGCATTCAGAAAATTACTTTTCATCATCATTCCTTGTATGACGGTTCGCTTTAAGTGGCAAACTCGAATTTTCCCTAAAAACTGAAAGTATGTGGTTTATCTAATTCTGCAGAGTTATAACGATCTTGGCATACTATATCTGAGTATTTATGAGCCGTTCGCAGCATGGCAAATAAACGCCAGATCGAATAGTTAAATGGGATCTCCTTTTAAGACTTTTTGGACAAGGATGTCATCTGTCTCTTGTCATTCAATGATTCCACTCGAAAGGCCTAGGGTGGATATGTATATATTGTGCGATCACCAGCAATTCATTGAGTTTCTTTTCCTGCGCTTCACTGTTGAAGTGGTATGCAGCATCTTTGGCATATACTATGCAATGTGTTTAGGGTTACCGATGGAGATCGAAGCAGGGTAACGGAGATGAGCGGTTTTCGTGATGAAGTTGGCGCTGTTACCAGCTTGCCAGTTTTGATAGGTTGAGCTGCGCGGATGTCGACAGGGATAACAACGAGTGAGTGCCGATCAGTCAATGCAAGGTGAGAAAAATACGCTGTACGCAAGGACGCTACGTATTCAGCTATTTTAATTATCCGGTGATTGACAAAAGGGTGTAGGAGGTTTGTAGCCCCCTTTGATGCGCAGTCCATGCTTTTTTATCCCTGTTTGTTTGTGTAAGTTATACTTGAAGAACTTTGTGCTGCTAAGCAGTCCTTCGAATTGTAAGCGAATGTTATTTCTTAATTCAAGCGTACGAAGAAGACAATGTTCATGTATGTTTTCATGATCAAGTGTTAATGATGCAGAGTGGCTGGAATTTCGGATTATAACTATTTGTCAAGCAACGCCTGGTAGAAGTTCAAGTGTACTATGGCAAAATAAAGTAATATTAAAAGAGTATCTGTTCAAACATAATCAGTGCTTAGCTGTTTTTTTATTACCCACTTGCTGCTGCTCCAACTATTTTATACACGACAAGAACACTATTCGGCATGTATTAAGTCAATTAAAGTTGTTAAAGAGCCGTATCTGTAACGGTAAAAGGAATTAACATGACATCAAATAACAGTAGTAATTAAAATTAATAAAATCAAAAGGCATTAAACATGGATAGGGGTGTTATGATAAATAAACATAGGTACCCAGTAATTGAACTCAAAATAATAAACATATAAACATAGAAAATGAACATTAGAAATAAACATAGAGGGTAAACAAAAGATAAACAGATAAACATGTATCCCCTGGAATTGAACTAAGCCGAATCATGGTATTGTTGTGGCAAGTCAACTCCGTTTTCAGGGTGTGGAAGAAACTCTCTGAAGGTGCGTTGTCCCAGCAATTACCTTTTCTACTCATGCTGAAGATGAATTCGTGATCTTTGAGGGTCTTCTGTTAAAGTTCTGAAGCATATCATTAAACGTAGACACCCAAGATTTGTACTAAGCCAAATCTTGTATACTGATTATTAGAAATCATGGATGTCCCTTTTTTGCTTTTTTGTTTTTTAGCTTTTTGTTGGAATTGGTTGTGTTGGAATTGGTTGCGTGGTTTACTGCTTGAGGGGTGCTCTCACACAAGGAGTTGAAAAGGGCGGGTTATAGACCCGCCCTTAAAAGATTATTTGTATTTGTACCGCTTTCTATCAAGAAAACCAGAAATACCGTTATAGTTGTCAATACTCATAGGGTGTTCTGGCAACATGTCACTAGTCATGAGGTCTAGATTAGAGATATTAGGAGTAGTCATTAGTTGGCTCCCGGCTATTT
>JASFJX010000566.1:0-3507 GCA_050119385.1 Candidatus Thiodiazotropha sp.
TCTCAAGGGTTGGCGGAATCTATATACCCGTTGATCAGGGTGTCACGCCCAATCCCTACCTTGCCCACCTCCCCTATCGGGATGTTACAACCACCGATGGACGAAAACTGACACTGGTAAACTCCTCCTATTTCACCCGTCTGGTTCACGACTTGGAGGCCATATTAACGCCTGATGGCATACATGGTCATACCACAAAAGAGAGACCGCTCAGGCCTCTCAATGCACCTGACAGCTGGGAGCTGAGAGGCTTACAAAAACTGCGTAGCGGCCTCCCTGAATGGAGCGAAGAGATATTGATCGACAACAAACCCTTTTTACGCATGATCAAACCCAGGCTGGCGCAAGCAACCTGTCTGGCGTGCCACCCTGAAGAGAGTGTTGCACCGGGTGAGATCATGGGTGCTATCAGTGTGCGTATCCCCTTGGATGACCTACAGGCCAAGGCAGATGCACACATGTTAGATATTGTGAGCTGGCACCTGGGATTGTGGATACTTGGAATGACCGGTCTGTATCTCGGCAACCGGCTACTTCGCGTGCAAACGGATAAGATGCACTATACGGCGCTGCACGACATTCTGACAGACCTGCCGAACCGAGCTCTTTTTATGGATCGTCTAGAACAACGCCTGCAAAGTGCCAAACGCCACAAACTTACCGGGGCGATTCTTTTTCTGGATATGGACCGCTTTAAAACCATCAATGACTCGCTAGGTCACAGCATCGGTGATGAGTTGTTGAAACGGGTAGCGGTGCGACAGCGCTTTCTGCTGCGGGCAGAAGACACCGTTGCCAGACTCGGCGGTGACGAGTTCGTCATCTTGCTGGCTAACCTGCATGTTGATCCCGAGGTTGTTGCCATCAATGCAAAGAGTGTGGCGCAGAAGGTGCTGGATACCCTCTCCCAGCCCTATCAGATCGGCTACCACACTCTGCACTCAACCCCCAGTATCGGTATTGCCCTGTTCTCACCCGACTCACAGGATGCCAGCGAAATCCTCAAACAAGCCGATGCGGCCATGTACCAGGCTAAAGAACATGGCCGCAACAACTACCGCTTCTTCCTGCCTAGCATGCAGCAACTTGCCAGCGAAAGACTCGAACTGGAAAATGCCTTGCATAGTGCCATCACCGAGAATCAACTGGTGCTGCACTATCAGCCCAAGGTGACAATCTCGAGAAACCAACAAATATTGGGTGCAGAGGCATTGATTCGTTGGCAACATCCAACCCGGGGCCTGCTGCTACCGGGAGAGTTCATCGCCATCGCGGAAGAGAGCGGACAGATACTGCAATTGGGTGAGTGGGTATTACGGGAAGCTTGTATGCAGATCAAAGCATGGGAACAAGGTTTCAACGATAAGTCCTTCGGCAGGATCTCTGTCAACATCAGTCCCAAGCAGTTTCAACAAAATGACTTCATACAACGGGTCATGGCACTTTTGGCGCAGACGCAGGCAGATCCCACCAGTCTGGAATTCGAGTTGACTGAAAGCTCGTTGGTCGAGGATATTCAAGATGTACGCAAGAAAATGGAGCAGCTGAAGAAACTTGGAATCCAAATATCCATAGACGATTTCGGCACCGGCTACTCCAGTCTTGCCTACCTCAAAACACTGCCAGTAGATATAGTGAAAATAGACCGCTCCTTCATACGCGACATCGGCATCGACCCCAACGACGACGCTATTATCGAAACCATACTTGCCATGTCATGGCGCCTTGGTTTCAATGCCATCGCTGAAGGTGTGGAGACAGAAGAGCAGCTGAGTTTCCTCAGGGCGCGACAATGCGATGGTTATCAGGGTTATCTGTTCAGCCGACCGCTGGAGCCCGAAGATTTCGAGACAATCCTGCTCGAATCGACGGATATCCAAGCTTAGTGGTTCTATGGATAGTGTGTTAGCCGGCTCCCGGCGGGTGTGGGAGTTAGAGTTTCCCTTCAAGCCTAAGGCGAAGCAGTTCGGCTGGATAAAACTTAGGTGCGATGTCTACCACTCGTTGGTATGCTTCGAAAGACCACATGGGCGGATCCTGCTCACTTAACCAGGCAGCCAAAAGAGTCTCCCGCAATTGCTTTTCAAATGTATTCGTCACCTCAGCGAAAACTTGGCCCGGTGGCACCGGCATATGATCAAACGTAACCACATGAAAGTGTCGAATCAACTGCTGGCTACGCGCATCCTCAATCTCCAATTTATATTTATTTGTTATTAGCGGAAGACTTTTAATGTGTACACGGGTCTCTTCAAGCATACTCATTTTCACTAGAGGTTTGTCTGCACCTTCCTCTCTTATGCATACAGCATATGGGGGCGATCCACCGCGCCATGACAAATATAGGTCTCGATCCCCCTCTGCCACCCATGCTCCCGATTGACCGATAAGTGGCATGAACAGGGGACTCTGTTGCCCACGTGTAGCAAGCGAGACCAACTGTGCTCTCTGGTGCTGATCGTTCAGCCCCTTGAATATTGAAAGCACAACCTCTTTTAGTGACTCAGTGATGTTTGAAATTACAGAGTAAGGTTCTTTCTTTGTCAGGGTATATGGACTATCTTCGCAAGTAATTTCCTTCTCTCCATCCGCTACTTGAAGCGTCATGCGAACCCTTTCATCTGTTGAGCCATTGCTTGTCGCCTCTTTGTCCTTATCTAAACAACTCATCCAAAGTATATCGTGCTCGTATAGGGGCATTAGAAGATCAACCGTTTCCTCGACTCGCTTTCCATCCTGTTCGCGCGTCAAGTGGTAGTTATCACTAGACGCATTGAGGCCCACAACGATACCTACCTGCGGGTGTGGTGAGTCACCCTCTGCATGACTCCCAACCATAAACCCTACGACACTAAGCAGAAAGAAAATGCTAAAGGAGTTATGTCGCCTCATGTCTTACTCTCTGAATTGCTTTTGTCGAATTACTATTCAAGGACTTAGCCATCATTTCCTGCCTGGGTCTCCATTCCGGTCACAACACGGTGTACTGCTTGTCCCCATTCAACTGCCATTTTGTAAATCTGTACGGCGAACAAGGGCAGAGCAAAATCGAGCCAGTATCCGAATCCGAACGCAAAAACACTGAGCGGAACCAGCACAATGATGACGGAGACACCCGCAATAACCTGTCCCCAGAAAAGATTCCAGATACTGAACACAATACTTAGTAACGTAATCAGTAAGATATTGATAAGTAACTTATGAACTAAGCTAACTTCTTCTATTTCACCATGTTGTAGTAAAGAGTGCAGGGAATTGATAAGAATCAGTGCGCCCGGCATCTCTCCTAAGGGCGAAAGGTAGATGTCACGGCTGTCGCGAAAGCTACCACCAATAAATACTACACGATCCTGAAAATCAGCTTTGTCATTTACATCGACTAAGTTGTCAAAGTTGTGTGCAGAGATGCGTGAAATCAAGAGTCGTTCCTCATCTTCGATGGTTTTCACAGTCGGAACCCTTTTGCCAGGAACACCGCCTTTACTACCTTGCCAAGGGATCGTGTAG
>JASFJX010000567.1:0-3506 GCA_050119385.1 Candidatus Thiodiazotropha sp.
TACGAGCCAGATTCTTGGCTGTAGATGATTTCTTGTGCAACGCTCTATGTATATCGATTTCTGACAGCTCATTGATCAGTGTTTCAGGAGTTTGGCAGACTGCCGCTTGTATCCCTAGAGCATTTCTAGTGTTGTTGCCAGGCCTGGAGTTTGTATTCAAGATGACCTCCCCGTATACGATGACTCTTGTCCTGAATCAGTATTTAATGCATTTTTGGTTAGCCATATTATGCCATCAGGCAATTTATTAGGAGAATCAGGGATAACCCGTATGCGAAAAGGGGCCGCAATAGCAGCCCCTTATGTGCCCCCCCTCATCGAAGGCAGTCGTTATATCCAATACTAGTGGGTCATGCGGTATATTCGGTTCTCTCAGAGCCCCGCTAGTGGGCCAAGGCAAGGCGCACTTCGCGGGGAATGGCATGCCCTTTTCCAAAAAGTGCGACGCAGAATTGTCACACTAACTTAGAATTCATATAGTCTTGGAGTATGGTTTTGCAATATCTCTTCTACTAGCCTATCTTTGGAGATTCCGGCGGCCTTTTGCCTCCCAGATCATCAATGTAAACGTTTCCTGCATCGTCTATTACTAAATTATGCGTCTTGATTCCAGGAGGAGCGGTTGAAAGGGGAGGTAAAGTATTGATCCTCAACCCTCCGCCGGGTGCAATCACAAGACGACGGCTACCGCTATCAATGATATCCATTTCTTCAGAGGCACTAATTATGAAAAGGACACCTTCGTCATCACCTGAGAATTCTATCCTTGGACTATCATTCACTACTCTGTTTGCTACTTGGTACGCCATTTTTTCACCTTCCATTGAAATTAACTGCAAAAACTTCTATTGAGTAAACGTGTAGATATATCTATTTCCTGGTTCACCTCCTGTCCAAATATTTTGTATTTTTCTTCTGTGAAACTCAGAATATATACCTTGGGTATCTGCATATCTCACTGAGCTTCTATTTATAGTTACCCCTATGAGAGAAACTGCAATAGTGTGATGCGTTACGCATCAGTTCTTCCTTCACAGTATAGATGTAGAGAAAGATAATGTTAAGAAAACAACTCGGTAAAGAGGGATACACACTGCTTGTCGATATTGGATGTTAGAGGTGTTTGCGAGTAAACCCTTATACTCTATATTGATGCTGGCATTGTTGAGTATGTAGCTATAGCGCCAACTCTTAAACAAACTGGCTTTATAACATGCTGAGAATAAAGATATTTTTCTTCAGCGAACACCTATGGCACTGTCTGGCCTGCAATTTGCAAAACTTTGTGTATCGGGAGTTGATCTGAAATCTGATAACGATCGGTAGTACCACCGAGACATAGCTAAAGGATGATTACCAATATTCAGTTACTACTTTTCAACTGAACCAATGATACATCCATAGCGGCAATGATCATATTTTTACCTGATTACCCATGAGACTCAGCTATTGAGCCTGTAGTACCTGCATAATGGAACCTACTGAATAAGCGAGGGTTTCCATTATGCCAAAAAATCCGATTCAATTTCAAAAGGGCCTTGGATTGCACGAGTTTCTTGAAAAATACGGAAGCGAAGAGCAGTGCCGACAAGTGTTGTACAAATTGCGTTGGCCAACAGGGTATATTTGCCCTGAATGCGGCAACACAACTGGCTGCGAGCTTAAAATGTGCCACGTTATCTTGCTGAGTTCGAATATCGATTTAACCGCCGATTCGATTTGCCTTCCATGATTGATCGATTGATTTATGTCGCTCTTCGTACTCCGCATATGCCATATCGCCTCTTGAGAATGGCTGAGGTTTATGGGTAATCAGGTAAAGTTTATTTTGTTTTACAATTCCTGGAATCTCTCAAGCGTCATTGGTTATTTCGGAACAATTTCAAAATGCTCTAGCCTCTTGCCACGGTGAATTATCTTGAGTTCTGATGGAATCGATTGTATTTGCTAAGCCCCCCATTTTTCCAAAGTTGCTGGGTTTAGAAACTCCATGCGTAGGTTTAACCAACCCTGTAACTTTATCGATCTTTACTTCATTTGGTTTAACAGTGAAATCAGTTCCTCCTCTGAACACACTAGCTTTTTCAGGATAAAGCTCCATAACCGCAGTGATATCCGGCTCCCTAATTTGAGGAGGTTTTCTGTCTGGAGCAACATATTACGTATATAGCTTAGATTCCTTTCTGCTGTAATACGTAACAACCCAGTCAGCATTTAATTGTTCTTTTAAGCCTTCAAACAACCTCAAACCTTCACTTTCAAACTTTTTTTCAGCTTCTTCTGAAGAAAAACCAGAGTGTAGTGGTTCGTTAGTATTCAGGCTAGCATCATATTCACTAGCCCATCGATCCAAAGATTTATATAAATCATTTGAAAGGTCTATAATCTTAGGATCTGAATTCTTCTGTATAGCGTTTTTGCATTGCATCATTCTCTCTTTGCCCCTCTATTTCATGATTCTCTAATGAGGCGACAACTATCCTGACACATGGGGATAACAAGTTACTTTCTGTTATCGAGTTAAACTAATCCATATTCCGACAACTGTTTATCTGATAAATCTTCTATAGTCATAGTAATGTTTTCGCAAATAATATTTACATCTATTTCAGGAAGTATATTTATAATCCAGTCACTGTTAACTTTCTCGATTTTAGTTTCTAATACTGTATAAAATGGATATTCATCAGCATCTTTCTCAAGTTTAAACTTTGATATATTATGGCATATTACAATAACCTTTTTTCTTTCTATGTTTGATATAAATACAAGCGATACTGAAAATGGAATAGAGTTAAAATCAATTGTTAAGTAACAATCTGAAAGTAGCGTTGCACTAGTTTGACTAATTTTATCATCTCGCACATTAATCATTTCACAATCTCACCTGTACTATGAGAAGTACCCTCTGGATTATAAGGTATTATATTACCATTTTGGTCAAAGCGATCTCGGATTCTCGGTGAATTATGCGGATCAGCTGGATTTGATCGTTTAGGCCCTTGCCGTACTATTTCGCCGTTTGGGCGTACAAATATCTTACTACCATCTGGTGCAATCCATTCATCGTATGATCCACGCTGTTTCTTAGTAAATCCTCTTTCGATTAAAGTTTCTTCAAGTTCTTCTTTGTCTCTACCTGTTTGATCTGGTATGTTCTGTGCTTCGCAGCAACCAACTTCAATCGTAACATTACTAGACCCATTAATACTAACATCCTTTGATTCTTGGGTCATATATGGTTTAATGTGAACCCCTGCTTGCTCAGCTGGGGTTTCTGTTTTCCACGGCAATTTTTCCCCTGGTAGTGGATTACTCAGTATGTGCCTATCCTTGTCCTGTTCAGCCATTGGGTAAGGCGGTGTTGTAGTATCATGATCTTCCCGGTTCGGATAGGGTGTTATATCCACATAATCATCTTTGCCTGGTTCGTGGATTGGCCTTCCTCCTGTCGATGCCGTCAAGACCTCATCATTGACGACAAACTTCGCCTCACCGCCGGCTTC
>JASFJX010000568.1:0-3503 GCA_050119385.1 Candidatus Thiodiazotropha sp.
GAGCACCTCGACCTGGCAATATTAGATATGCAAATGCCTGCCATGACAGGTATCGATATCATCAATCATGTACGCAAAAATAATGGTATCAATAAATCCATCCCCATCGTGATCCTTACCGCAAACAGGACCAACGAAGCGCGAAAAAAGTCTATCGAGGCAGGGGCAAATGCATTCCTTACAAAACCGATTGATACATCACAGCTCATACTAACCATTCAAGAGCTAACACCTGACATTAACCCTCATGATGGCAAACATGGCATGAGTATTATTTCTCCTGCCTCGCAATGATCGCATCAGAATCAATAATCAGATACGGATTGACCATCAAGGCAATACTCTTGCTCTATTTTTGTTGCCACTTTCCTTTGCCATCCTGATACCAATACCCCTTGGGTGCCTCTTCCACCCACACTCGCGCAAATGTATCACGAATATTTTTTTCCCACTGCGGCTGTCCATTGGCACGGGCAATCTCTGCATACAGTGCTTTACGGTCACCGTTTTCATCCGCGACCATCTTTTTCACCTTGTTACGCTCCTGTAGTGGAATCAGCTTAAGATTTCGCGTAGTTACCAGTCCGTTATTGGTAAATCCCAAAGCGCCTGACCGGTAGTGAGCCGCCAGACTACTCTGCCGACTTGACATCGATGCACGTAGCTTGCGAATCGCAGGTGAATCGATATCGATATTGGGCTGGGCTGCCTGGGCGGGTGGAACCAGAACATCAATAATCCCGGTTAGGCTTTTAGAGAGTGTCGAATGAAAAATATCCTGCAGTGACTGCTGGTCATCGATTTTCGATTCCTCTTTTGGCGTGGAGTCTTTTTGTTTTGACGGTGTCTCCTCACCGAGTACGTCACGTACAATGGTGCGTGCAGCTTCTTCAGCGGCAGCGGCAGGAAAGTAGATATTGATAGTTACACAGGCCACCAGACCCAGTGCGATGAAGGGATAAGTTAGAAAACGCTTCAGCATCGCTTGATTCCTTAGATATAAAAAAATCGGTTGAACGTTCATACGGATTTCGTGCGGAGACTACCTCACTTCCATTCCTTCGACACGGATACTCTTCAGGCGTTCCAGCAGGGTCTTCCAGGCAACCTTTCGATTTCTTGCAATGACATCGATTCTAGGCAGCCCTGAACCCTTGACAATGTAGTATCCACCATCCGGGTGCGCCATCCCATCAAGCTCCGCGGTATTACCGTTAAGTTTAGCCTGTAACTCTATTCGATCATATCGAAACTCTTTGAAAATACCGAGAAATGTACTAGACAGGCTACTCCCCACACCATTGCCCAATGCCGTTAGATTATCTACAGCGCGTTGACTGATGCGGTGGGCTGACTTGTCACTATCCGGGGTGTTAAAGCGAGCATTAAAGGCTATCGGCTCCCAACTGGCCAGATGCAGATCGACAATTTCGCCTTCGAGCCCACCCTGAATATGCCCAAAAGAGAAAGTTTGGGTAATCTGTGCGAGATCCAAACCGCTCAACTGCAGATCTGCAAACAGCTCCGGCACTCTGCCCAGGGGTTCTTCGATCCATAACTCGCCTACCCGAATTTTACCGCCAAAGACATCAACCACCAGCTCACCATCCAAAACCAGCCTTTTTTGCTGATAGTGGACACTTGGAATAGAGCCTTGTAGAGTCCCCTCCATGGGCGGCCACTGAAATGCCTCGGCAAGTGCCTGAAGGGAGATTTCTTTAAACTGAGCACTGGTGATCCACTCAGAGGAATCACTGAGTAAATCATTGGCATAGAGTTGGTCGATGTGGAGGGCGCCCTGCATCAGAGGCAGCACTACAGGCTCTTCTAATTTAACCTCCCCCCGTTGTGCATGGGCATGGATTACCACCGAGCCGAAATCGATACGATAGAGCTGCCCACCCTGAATGGTCAGATTTGACCTATCGGGGTGACTCTCTCGACTCCAGGCCAACTGACCATTAAGGCCGTACAATGCGAATAAATCTCGCCGGTCGTCCAGGTTTACATCCTCGAGGGTGGCGCGCAGACTTTGGAGTTGTCCGTTTTTTATTCCGAATCTTGAGTGCAATATTCCATCTGCCTCAACATCATCCGCCAGGGAGCCGATCAGCATCGGCTGGAGAAAAACACGATACAGCTGGCCCAGGTTATCGCTGTTCAGGTCTATCTCCGCTTCCAGGATCCTCCCTGTCGACATATCGAGCTCAATCTTGCCCTGAGAATCCATAACCTGCGGCACTACAACCTCTGCCTCATCTATCTGAAGCAGGTTTGATGCCGAACTCCAATCACCCCGAAGCTGCATCAACAACGGCTCATCTGCCACCTCGACATAGAAAGGATCCACATAAAACTGACCATCGATCAATGAGAGCTTGGAGCCTCCCCACCAGACAGAACCTTTACGCTTGGCATTGAGTTGCAGCCTAACCTGCCCATCTTCCGCAACATGCAATCCTTCCAGGTCGGCATATGCGAACTTATCAATCTGGAGTGTCATGTCAACACTCTCAGGCCGGGACTTGGCTCCTTTTACTTGTGTGACTACTTTTACTAAACCAGATATATCCGACTCTTTGGGAAACAATTCGGCTGCAAACTGCCTGCGCAACAGATCGAGCTCCATCGCTTCACCGTTGAAAACAATATCCCAACTCCCTTCCTTCAACACAAGCTCTACACTTATCTTGCCATTCGCCAGTTTCAAATCTCGAGCATTCAATTTGACCTGTTCACTGTCGACGAACTCCCCGCTAACCTTGAGATCCTGCGGTCCATAAGGGGAATCACCAATGCGCAACCGGCCATCCCTACATTGATAGGTTTGATGAATCAGTTGAACAGGACAATCCAAGCGAATGCTGGCAAATTCTCCTGGCAATGCCTCATGCCTGAATGAGCTGGCCGTCAGGTGAACGATCAATTGCTGAGCACTATTCAGATCCAGTTCCAGGCTTAAACCTTCCATGACCCAGCCGTTCGCACTCAGTCTTCCAATCGATAATCCTAGATTGAAGTCGGCATCCGTGCGCACCGGAACAGAGCATAGCAGAACCAGCCCAATAAACCCTATGAATATTGTGTGATATTTACCCATATAAATCGTATTGCACGGAGTAGACTAGCCCGAAGATTTCACCCGGTCTCACCGCCCAGCTACGGTATTTGCTCAATCGTCCATCCTTCGGTCCGTAAACGGCACATCCCTGTGCCACTACTCAATAGCTTAGGCTATTTAACTCAATCACATATCCGTATCTGAACGGCGATCCCGACACGATCATCGCGTTCTCGGATGAAATATTCGGGCTACCTATTACACCCCATTCCTGGTCACCATTTCACTAGCTTCTTATCCTATCTGTTAAGCTATCTATTCAATTGCAGCTAATTAGTGCCCATCCAGAAACTACATGGACGTTGGTAGGCGCCTGATGGTTGTCTTTCGCAGAAGCGGCAGGGATGCCGCGCAAGCCCCGTCAGCACAGGGATGTGCTGTT
>JASFJX010000569.1:0-3503 GCA_050119385.1 Candidatus Thiodiazotropha sp.
TGCTTATGGCCGAGTGGCAAAAAGCCATTATCGGCAAGCCGGAATCCCTGCGCCTGGTCATGATCAGCCTGCTCTGTCGCGGACACCTGTTGCTGGAGGATTTACCCGGTCTCGGTAAAACCACCCTGGCCAAGGCCCTGGCAAAGAGCCTGGATCTGGACTTCAAGCGGATTCAGTGCACCCCGGATCTGCTGCCGGCGGATATCACCGGTATCTCCATGTTCGATCAGAAGGCACAGGCATTCCGCTTTTTGCCCGGCCCAGTGTTCACCAATATCCTGCTGGCCGATGAGATCAACCGTACCTCGCCACGCACCCAATCGGCCCTGCTCGAAGCAATGGCGGAGAGAACCGTCACGGTGGACCGAAAGACCCGCAAGTTGCCGGCTACCTTCATGGTCATCGCGACCCAGAATCCGATCGAATTCAGCGGCACCTTCCCCCTGCCCGAAGCACAACTGGATCGTTTTTTCATGCGTGTCTCCCTGGGCTATCCCAAACAGGAGGCAGAGACCCGCATCATGCAGATGAATCGCGGCGAGGATCCACTCGAACAGATTGCTGCAAAGATCGATGAAGCGACGTTGCTCAAATTGCAGCATGCGGTGACTAAGATCCAGATCGATCAGAAAGTCATCGATTATATCGCTGCCTTGATTCACGCCACCCGGATGCATAAAAAGATTCGCCTGGGGGTCAGTCCTCGCGGTTCGATATCCCTCATGAAAGCGGCCCAAGCCAGTGCATTGCTGAACGATGAGGGTTTTGTCACCCCACGCCGGGTACAGGAGTTAGTAGTACCTGTACTGGCCCATCGCATGTTATTGAGAAGCAATAACGACAAAGATCATACAATCCTGCAGGAAATCATTGACGCCACACCGGTCCCCGCCATGCCGGGCGGCAAGGGTGAGGGCAAAAAAACGGAGACTGTTCTCGAGCTGACGGAGTGAGCGGGATGGAGGAACAAGCCCTGGTATCCAAGAGGCTGCCACCGCAAGTCATCGCCTGGCTGCAACGCTGGTTCAGTCTGCACCTGGTCATATGGCTGCTCTTCCTGGCCTGTTTTTTTGTCGCCTGGAACCGGGGACTGGCGCTGCTCTACGGTTTATCTTCACTCTGCCTGTCCCTATTGCTGATCTCTCACTTGATGCCCAGGCTGCAAATGCGCGGCATCCGGGTGGAGCGCGCCTTGGTCGGTGATCTGAGCGCCGGCAGAGAGGGCGAGCTGGTCTACAGGATATCGTCCAAGGGGCGACGATACCATCTTCAGGTGATAGACCAGCTTCCTTTTACCGATGGTAAGCAGAAACTCTTCATTTCACAATGTGACAAAGCCATTCGCAAACATACCACCATACAGTGTAATCGACGCGGCAAGTTTCAATTGCATCAGCTCACCCTCTCCTCCTCCTATCCATTCGGCGTGGTGACGCTTAGCCGGCAACTGACGACCGATACCCTCGAGGTCCTGGTGCTTCCTCAGGTATACAACCTGAACCGTATCCCGCTCCCCGTCATCGCGGATGCCAATAGTGACGGCGATCTGAATGTCCCTCAACAAGGCGGCCAGGATGAGTTTGCGGCGGTGCGCGAGTATACCCATGGGGACAGTCTTCGCCATATCCACTGGCGGGCCTCCGCCCGGCAACAACAGTTGGTGGTCAAAGAGTATGAGCGTAGCGACCGGCCGGTTTTACTCGTGGCGCTGGACTGCAGACCCGCCTTTAACCAGGGTGAGGGGGCGAGATCTACATTTGAATATGCCATTTCCATTGCCGCCTCGATGATCCACTTCGCCAGCCGCGAAGGGATGCAGAGCATTCTGGTGGTCGAAAACGGTGACTGGCATGACTATGTCATCCCCGCCTATACCTCAGATCTCTACGACCTGTATGCCTTTCTGGCAACCCTCGAAAACACCGGCAGTCAAAGTTGCAGTGAATTGATCGAGCAGGCCGTGATCAGGTTTCCCCAGGCCAATCTGATAACAGGTTTTCGCCTCCGGGGTGACACACTGCTGCCGATCTTGCCGCCCTATCTGACCCATGTCGATATCGAGATGGATGCAGAGAGTTTTCTCTATCCCCTGCGTAACAATCCAACCAGCGACTACCATCGGGAAGGCAACCGGTTGATCTATCCTGTGAATGCCCTCTCCCCTCTGCAGGAGCTGTTTCAGTGAAGCTCGCATCGATCAAGGTCGTCTATTGGTATAGCCTGGTCTCAGGGGTTGCGGCAGGCGCGGTGCTATTTGCCTACCTGGGAGTAATGGCGGCCCTCCTCGGTTCGATCCTGGTGATGGCGATTACCCATCTCATCCTGGTACTCGTGGGACGCACCGAAGAGGAGAACAGTCCCTATCTCAAGGTCTCGGAACAGATCGCAGCGGCAGGTATAATAGTCTTTCTCCCACTATTGATCCTCCATGGCCCCCTGGAAGCGCTGTTAGTCTTCATCGGATTCGCCCATCTGGCGTTGCTGTTTCAAACCCATGACTACCGCAGACTCTATGTGGGACTGGCCGTGGGTTTCACTGCATTGATCGCGGGTGCTGTCGAGTCGAAATCGGGTGTCTATCTGATCTTTTTTCTCGCCTATACCGTGACCATCAGCATTACCCTCGGCTATGCCTATATCGAACCGTTGAGTCGCAACCGCTCGCACTGGAATCCACTCGACCAATTGCGCGCCGCTTCCCTGTTGATTGGCTTGGCAATCATTATCTATCTGATCGTACCCCGCTTCCCTGCGGGTAATCTTGGGGGTGCTCCCGGTTCTGACCACTTCTATGAAAACCCGGCCTGGGAGCGGGAAGCGGAACAAAGTCATGCCGAAGAGGATAGGGAGAATCCGGCCGAGTCTCTGCTCCAGGAATTGGCAGACCAATTTGATACCGAGGATTCCCGTGGGAAGTCTGGACGATCATCCAGCAATCGATCCTCGGATTCACCTTTCCGTTATCGAGGTTTCGACCATGAGATGGATATCGACAACCCCGATGAACAGGGCGACCGCTTCAGCAACGCCATCATTGCCCATGTTCGCGCCGACCGTCCCCTCTACCTGCGTGCCCGTATCTTTGACCGTTTCGACGGCCTGCGTTGGTATAGCTCCGCACAGCGCCTAGACAAGCTGCAGCTCTCCCGTGGGGAGATCAAATTGAAGCCCTCAATATTAGAGCAATCAGACAGTGTAACTGAACATTATGAAATCTTTATCGAGCGCGATCTGGGTGACTACATCCCTGCAGCCGCGGTACCGGTCAAGGTCAACTTCCCATCCACAGTCATCGCCATGGATGCATTTGGCCAGCTTCACTCACCAGGGGCGTTGAAAAGCGGCACAGCCTATGCCGTTGAATCACTGCGTACACGGCATAAGGGTCGAACCTTCGCCGAAACCGACTATGTGGCATTACCCAACTTCAGGCAAATACCTGAGGATACCGATCCCCGAATCAGCCAATTGGCCAATCAAGTTACTGAACCCTACGACAGCCA
>JASFJX010000570.1:0-3503 GCA_050119385.1 Candidatus Thiodiazotropha sp.
GTCGAGTCACGTCCAGAACAGAGGGTCGCGAAGACACCTACTTGGCAGTTGTCGACTTTTCCCCTTCTGCCATTCCATTGCCGTCCCACACCAACCGTAGCGAAATTATACCATTTCTCTGGGCAAACAACAGGATAGATGTAGCAAAGTAGAATTAGTTTGATCTGTTATATCTGTCGGAGTGTTGCCCTCCTGGTCAATACCAATTTGACCTGACATGTAGAGAATATTTCCTACCAATGTGCCTTGGGCATAATAATCTTGATATAGGCCACTTCGATATATCTTTTTATCTATCGTCATTTTTATTTCTCTCCGTGAATAGTTTGGGTGATTATGTTTTAGGAAAAGTTATATTTACACGCCAATAATCGTAGTGCAAAGTAAATGTCGTTGAGAATTATTTGGAGTCAATGTCATCAAGATGAGAGTAGCAAATCAATCTCTTTGAAAAATTGTGCTCGCACTTTCTCAACATGGCGTGCTTCATTGACATCCAGTTTTGCCACATCTTTAAATTGCTGTCCAGATGGCTCAACCTGCAGAATGTAGGAATTGACCCATTGGTTCCAGAACCAGTCTGCCGACCCAAACTGGATATAATTCGGATCGATTTTTGTTAGTGATGACAAAGCTTTAAAAAACAAAAGACCTTGTTCGCTCGTTTCGATGCATAACGCGATATAGGCAATTCGATATCGTACTTCGCCCGTGTGGTTATCAGGTATCGGATTATTGTTATGCGGTTCATCGGCGGGTGTGCACTGGAAATGTCCGTTACAACTTTGCAGCGTAAAACAATATGGTAAAGCCGAAAACTTCAGGATCAATTGCTTTATGGGTTCGTCTATATCGACCTGTTCAAGTGCTGTTAATGCACTCAATCGGTCAGCCTCAAAATTGGGGTTTTCCACAAATGGCTTGGGAGGGCAGAAGGTTTCCACAATCTATTGCTCCAGTTGGGACATAAGTGAAAAAGACAGACTCATATTTTCAAGGGGGACAAAAGGTCTATTCAGGTTAATATACAGAGAATCAAATTGTCTGCAAATGGCCGACAACTGCCGATTGCACTGCAATATAGTTGTAGTGTCGAGCCATAGCGCTCTACCCTACTCAAAATACCAAGCTTCCAGACTTTAAAACACTGGATACCACGCCCTCCTAACACTGTCCAGATGCGAGAAGTATCGATCGTTTCATGATAATTTCTCCCAAATAAAAAGAAAAGGGTATTTATGCTCAGAGCAGATAGGAGGATATCCTAGGATGACCTTCCTGGCTCGGCGATCACATCAATGCCATCCCCAATTTCCCTATGCAATTCGTCTAGCAATCCGATGGGGATGGGCACTATGGTGTCGCTGTTTTCGCCCTTCTCTAATGCACTGATCATAGGCACCGCCACTTAATCCATCAGGCCCATTTTTTGTGGAAGTTCAGCCAAACGCATCATGTTATTTTCTCTCTGCCTTTTTACCTGGATTGTTTTCGTCTAGTGGTTCAAGGGGCAGCTGATAATCCCCACATCGGACAATGCATACTATACCTCGGCAACTCCGGGTTATTACCTTTAGTGATGCTGATTCGGGATCAAACCTGAGCTTCTTCTGCCAGCTTCAATATTGCCCAGCGGATTACATTCAGTTTTGTCCGCCCAAGTTTTGTGGCCACTTCCTCAAGCTTTCGGTATTCATACTCATTGAAGGGAACGCGAATTGCCTTAAAGTCCTGGTTTGCGTTTGAATCAAGAACTGTCTCAGACGCCGCTCTATCAGCGCCGGAGGCAAATGCCTCAATCTCTTCTGGCGATGGCTGCCGCATAGCTTTGGCAGGCTCTCTACGTTTAACCATTCAAAAGTTCCCTCGTCAAAGACTTAATTTCTTCCGACGCCTTGCGGTTACTCATCTCAATAACGCCCATGCCCCCACTCATGGCGTCACGATAAACTTTTCTGTCTCGAACTACGGTTGTCAATAGCCGGATTTTCGGGTAATCCTTAAGATATTCTCTAGCCTCGTCCGTTTCATGTACAACTGGGTTGGTGGGACCCATTGTTAATAGTGCATACACTATCAACTTTGAGTTGAGGTCCCTTGCTTGGGTTATGATCTCCTGGAGACTAGGGAGGGTGTCCAGGTCTGGCTGGGAAGGGCTGAATGGTAGCAGCATCACATGGGCTGCTGTCATGCCTGTGCGAAGTTCGCGACTGTCATGACCAGCCGCATCTACAATAATGTACTCATATCGCTTATCCAGATCTAGCAGCGTATTCCTAATGTTCTCGTATTTCTGGATGCAGTGAACAATAGGAAGCGCCTTGTTAGCGGTTCTGTCCATTACCCAATTGGAAGCAGTCGATTGTCTATCCGCATCTACCAGGACGACATCACGCCCGTTAATTACCAAAGCTGTACAAATATTTACTGCTACGGTGGATTTCCCACAGCCACCTTTTTGACTGCCTACCAAAAGCCAAAGGCTCAGTGTAGGCAGTTAAAGAAGATGGGAATTTCATTTGAGGTAGGCCGTACAGGCAAACCAAAAGTGCTGCGGGACGTTGTTATCAAGAAGCTAGGGGGTAGCTTCAAAAGAAAAGAGTCAAGCGTGAATATCACGGCTCTACAGAGTTTGTAAGGAGTTAAACGTGGGGAGACGACGAAAATCCGGCAGTCATTTACCACCCAAGGTATATCAGCGATCGGGTAGCTACTATTTCGTTGATAAGGATGGCAAGTGGATCAAGCTGGCCTCTACTTATCCAGCAGCAATGGCCAAGTACGCGGAAATTGTTAGTGATGAGGAAAGCATAGTCACTATAAGTGACCTGTTAGATCGATATCTTAGAGAGGTGGCGCCTCTGAAAGCAGAAGCGAGTTATCGGAGCAACCTGGGACAATCCAAGTTTATACGTGCTGGATTGGGAGAAATACGTGTCGATGAGCTAAGGTCGAAACATATATACCAATATATGGATGTCCGAGGCAAAAAAGGAAGGACGCGAACAAATCGCGAGGTCGCAATGCTGTCGCACATGCTGACGTATGCCATCCGCTAGGGCTTGATCGATGACAATCCATGTAGAAATGTGATGCGATTCAAAGAGACACCCCGGGACAGGTACATCGAAGATTCGGAATATCACGCATTTCGCGAGTTTGCGGGACCACTCATCGCGGCCTATATGGATTTCAAATTGCTGACTGGGCTCAGAAAATCAGACATTTTGAAGTTGATGCGAACCGCCTTGAAAGAAGACGGGATTCATGTCTTGATCAGCAAAACGCAACAGAGAATCATTATCGAGTGGTCAGATCACCTAAGGGCTGCGGTGTGCGCCATCAAGAGTCTACCCCGACCAATTAACAGCATTTACCTGTATTCAACCCGAAAGGGACAGCCTTACACCGCATCAGGCTTCAGCTCGATCTGGCAGCGAAAAATGGCTAAGGCGCTTGAGACGGGTATTTTAGAAGAACGCTTTACCGATCACGACCTGAGA
>JASFJX010000571.1:0-3500 GCA_050119385.1 Candidatus Thiodiazotropha sp.
CCTGAGCTCCATCTACAGCTATGTCTCCGGCAGTGGTAAGAACCGATCGCGAAGCGAAGAGGTGAGGTGGCAGGACAGCGGTTATGCCCAGGTGGAGCCGGCAGGACGGGGAATGCGATTACGTTTTCGCTTTAGCGTGCCGCAGGGCCTAAGCCCCAGCGAGGAGGAGACGGGTAACTACTTTCTCTGGCGGCTGAATATCAAAGCGGAGCTGCCAGGGATTGATCTGGATCGCTCTTACACCATACCGGTTTATGCCACCGCTGAGAAATCCCGCTTGCAGAATCTGGACTCCGGCAAGGAACTACCGCACGGAATGCCCGAATTGAAAGCTGAGATGCTGTTACCACTGCGGCGCAATGGAATGCTACAGGAGATTTACTACCCAATACTGCGCCAGCCGGCAATATCCATTGTATTCATGGTGGTTGGTGTCATTTTTGCCATTGCTGGCGTCATTATTTGGAGCAAGGCACTCTACTTCATGGCTGGCATATTCACGATTCTGGGTAGTATGGTGGCAATAGCTGGTTTCTACACAGCTTTCAATAGCCTGTATATAGCCTGGGATGGTAGACAAGTGGTGACTATCCGGCGTCTGCTGGGTATCACTGTCCACTGGAAAAAAGCCCTCTACCATGAACTTCGCGAAATAGAGCCAAAGAGGGGTGTGACAACAATGCAGACAGGTAAGAGACATAAGATCGATTATCACGTCGCAGCACAAACCTCAAAAGGGAAAATAGTGTTGGCCGAGAATCTGGACTCGCACAGTAAAGCGAAATTGGTTACGGAGTTTTTTCGCAAGCAGTTCGGGTTGCGCGAGTAGACCATGAACGATTAGACTGCTGCCTTGCGTCGCTTGCATGCCATCCATTCCCGGTATGCATCAATCCATCCAGATGAAATGGGGATGCCAACTCTGAAACAGCTCCACCCCTGCGCTCCGTTTTCAGCTATCTTGGTTTGGAAACCCACTGACTCCATCAGCCTGGCAAGCAGCAACTGATTTTCATATTGGTCTTCCACGATTAAGATCCGGTAATCAGGTTGCTCCGGGGCCAATCCTGTCACATTGCTCATCTGCGCAGGTTCCATTTTAACGATATCGCTTTCCTTTGCTTCGTTAAGCGGCAGGTCGATTCTGAACAGCGAACCTTTGCCTGGGGTACTTTCCAGACGAATATTTCCGCCCATCATTCGCACAAATTGATTTGTGATGGTCAACCCGAGCCCGGTGCCCTTATTGACACTGTGCTCGCCCAGTTGGACAAAGGGTTCAAAGATGTGCTGCTGTTCATCTGGCGTGATACCTGCGCCGCTATCCGCAACCTCGATGAGCAGGTGGGCGGCTTTGTTATTTCGCGTACCCAGGCGCAGGGTCACTCCTCCCGCCTGAAATGCGTATAACAGCTCCTGAATCATTCTACCAATACCCTTCCGGGGTAAAGTGTTCAGCTGTCTCGGGATATTCGATCAAATCGCACACTCTATCCTCGAAGAATGGATCCACTCCTTTGTGCACTTCGATAATGTCAAAACCCTGTTTCCTATTACCCCGCGCAATGTACATATTTTGCCTGAGATGGTGCGAGCGAGGCCGCAGGGTAACCTGACCATTCGGACCATCAAATAGTTGAGATTGTTGCTGGCTATGCTGTCGGGATTATCCGGGTCGTGGCGATAGTTGGTGAACTGTTCTGTGGTCGGATCGAAGCGGCTCAAGCCGCCAAAGGTTGAGATCCACAAGATGGCGTCGCGGTCTTCGAGCATGGCCTGGTAGAATTGCGGCGTATTCTGGCTGTCGACCGACGCCTGGGGCATATAAGTGGTGAACGACATCCCATCATATTTATTGATGGCATTAACGGTGGTGGCCCAGATAAAACCCAGGCGATCCTGGAGTATGTGATAGACAGAATTGTCCGAAAGGCCGTCGTCGATCGTCAGATGGCGAAAGACGATCTCTTTTTCTTGGCTGTGCCTAACAGGGTAAGTCTGAGGTAGTGATTCACTATCGCCCTGAGCATAGCTGATGACAGCTGCGACACAGAGGCTAAACAGGCCTACAACAGCCAGTATCGCACTCTTTGTTGTTATGGTTATGTTTTTCACTATGTCTTCAATCTAGTTAAACAGATTTAAGCAGCGAAAAAACACCCTCTCCTTATCAACAAGCCTCCAGGAAATGGGCATCAAAATAGACAACTCTCTCACTCTATAACTTAACTTATAGGTAATGGTAAGTGTTTATCCCCAGGTTCATCGAGTATCGTCAAATCATTGCAAACCCCGTTCTCCAACATCCCTCTAGATAGTGGACTCAGTCCTACAATCCCGGATAAAAGCCTCTTATGAACCAGGACCACTACAGTTGACTGAGTGAAATATATTTATATATCTATAATACATTACACCAACTAGACATATGGATAGCATCTAACTCGGAATCATGTTGCCTGCCATATACCATGCAACATGATCCTTATATCTTTATCAGCCGAGAGAGTGTTATGGATCTGATAACCCAATACCTGGGCATGCAGCTGAAAAATCCGCTTGTGCCCTCCGCATCCCCCCTCTCACGCAGCGTTGATGACGCCCGCCGCATGGAAGATGCCGGCGCGGCAGCCATCATCATGTATTCACTGTTCGAGGAGGCCGTCACCGCTGAAGAGGAGACCATGGTGCGCTTTCTCCACCACCAGGAAACCGGGTTCGCCGAGGCGGACAGTTTTCTGCCCCACCCTTACGACTTCTCCAATGGACAGGATCGCTACCTGGAGAATGTGCATAGGTTGAAACAGACCCTGGACATCCCTGTGATCGCCAGTCTGAATGGTATTACTCCCGGCGGCTGGATCGTCCATGCCCGGGAGATGGAACAAGCAGGTGCTGACGCACTCGAATTGAACATCTATCAGGTTGCCGCCGATACCGAGGTCAGCGGCAGTGAGATCGAACAGCGCTATATCGAGCTGCTAAACCAGGTCAAGCAGCAGGTCTCCATACCCATCAATATGAAACTTTCACCCGCCTTCAGCTCGCTGGCGAATATGGTAAAGCAACTTGAATTAGCTGGCGCAAGCGGCGTATCCCTATTCAACCGATTTTACCAACCCGACATCAACATCGATAATCTGCGTCTCAGCACCAGCTTACACACCTCGACCTCCGCTGAATCCCTGCTGGCGATGCGCTGGATTGCAATCCTGCACGGCCGCACCCAACTCTCTCTCGGGGCCACTGGAGGCGTCCACACCCCGCAAGATGCCATCAAGCTACTGCTGGCAGGCACCGACGTAGTCCACCTCTGTAGCCTGTTGCTGGAGCGGGGGCCCCGTGCAATTAATCCAATACTTTCGGGTATCGAAGCATGGATGGAGGAGCAGGGATTTGAATCAATTGAAGAGTTTCGCGGCAGGGTCAGTCAAATCGGCATTGCCGATCCCAGTGCGTTTGAACGGGTCAACTATGTCAATATTATTGACAGTTTCAGC
>JASFJX010000572.1:0-3483 GCA_050119385.1 Candidatus Thiodiazotropha sp.
GGCCGGTGCTACGGGTGGGATTCGGTGGTGTTATGGCAGAGTTGTTCCACGATACGCGGCTGATCCCCGCAAACCTACCGCCGCAGGAGATTGTGCAGGAGCTCCTCGAGTTAAAGAGTGCTGCTCTACTACGGGGCTTTCGCGGCGCGCCTGCGGTGGATGTGGCCGCCGCGGCGCAAATTGTGGCGCAGGTGGGTAAGCTGATCCAGGCCGATTCCCGCATTCGCGAGATCGAGGTCAATCCGATGATGGTCTATCCCGAAGGAGAGGGCGCAATCGCCCTGGGTGGGCTGATCTATATCGATTAAAAACTCAGGGTATAACATTACGGGGTAGTATTCTTGTATCTGTTTTACCTTCCATGAGCGCTAATAATGGTTGTTGTCTGGTTATATATTGACTAAATATCAAAAAATTAACATCACTTTTGCATTGATAGACACGATATTAACAAAACTTTAATAGTACAGGGCCTTGACATACCCGCTTTTGACTTCTATTTTTTTACTCAAGGGACGAGTCTGAAACAACAGGGATTAATAAAACCAGCTAATACATTTTTGCAACATTATATCCGTCAATACTTGTGTCAATTAAAGTGCTGCTTTGGAATTGTGGCATAATCTTCTGCAGATGATGTCAAACCAATCGGTCTAGTTGTCTATGGATGTTCTGCTCTTTCTACTCGATGTTGGCTGCTGGGTGTAGGTCAACTCCAGGTCGATCAGATGTCTGATAAAAGTTCTATGGATTTTCCTCGCAGCTAAAAAACAAATGGAAGATGCGTATGGGTTTAACAATCCTATGCACCCATCAATAACATTGTATTGCAACATTGTTTTATGTCACGCGACTTAAAAGAGGGGGGATTATACCAGATAGATACCTAAACCATTTCGGTAGTGGAAACGCCATAACAGACTGATGTAATAAATGGATAAAATATGTATAAGGAGTATACAGATGGATAACATGAAAACATTTAGAACCGCAATGAACGGTGGATATGCGAAATCCGGGCATGGCATATTACTGCTGAGCGTGTTGTTACTCTTGCTTGGTTTTGCGTCAACCAGTCAAGCGCAGACAGAAGCCATATGCGGTCCAGAAGTCAAGGAGCATGTTGCCTCGGTATTGAGTGAAATGGCCGAGGCGAGTGTTAGCGATCAACTGGCAGTGCAGGCTGAACTTTACAAGGAATTTGCATATTGTATAGATGATTTAGCTAACTTCCCGCCATCTGAGAGCTTACTTATCGCCGCTGAGCAGTGTGGTGCCAGTTTGTCCAATCTGGGCAGTCTTTATTATGAAGAAATGAGCTGCTGCGGTTATGATCCTCAACGCCGCCAGTTCGCTTGCCCGGTTACAATCAAACAGGTCTTCGGTTTTGGTAAGGCGCCGCTTCCGGGAAGTCGTGAGTATGTGCTTCATTGTATTGCCGATAGCGACGGCGAATGGGTTCCTGTCGGTGTGGACAGTGTGCATTTGGCGAATGAGATGTATGGTAACAAACCCACTTGGCAATTTGCCGTTATTGCCAACGCCAATGCTAATCTGCATAAAGTCTACCCCATGGATGGCCAGACGCGGCGCGCCCGCTCCATTCTTTCATGGGGTATACAACCCACTTCATGCAATTTTACGCCAATCTGGGGTAACGCACTTAATTACACAATTCGGCTTGATCAATAATTGAGGCCAGTTCGCAAGGAAGCCATTCACAAGTGGTTTTCTTGCGAACAGACGACACACCTGATTTTGACGCAGCAGGCCTGTGGGTCCCAGGCTTGTTTTCTTCTGAGTACGACGAGCCTGATCCACGTACTTTCGAAACTGCACCTCTAAAAAATACAGCTGCACTGATTGTAAAATATCTGATGGATAAGTGATAGTGTGATTCATTTCACTAAGGCATTAAGAATTAATATCCTATTATCTACGTTTCATCAATGACTGAAATTATTGGGAAAATATCAGCATTCAACCATAATCCCATTGCCTATAAAGTGGGACGCACATTGGAAGTAGCCAACAACTTGATATGGAACCGATAAAACAACTCAAACCGGCTGAAATCTTCGATTCTAAAAATTAACTTTGAGTGGTGCATGTATCATGGTTGAAACTAAGCATATAACTTTTTTTCTCTTGGTAGGGAGCTTGTGTCTCAATGTACAAGCTAGTGATCCTGTTTTGACAGAGCAGGATCTCATTTATACCAACGAGCAAATGCTTAACTTTGATGTCGAGGACTACATGAGGACCTACGCGCCCCATTTGCTGCCTTATGCAGAAGGTGTTTCTCATTGGGCTGGTGTTTCTACCATTAGCCCTAAGATTTTGATTGCCTTGATGGAGCAAGAGTCCTCGATAGTCAGCAACGAAAGTAACGAGGGATTATTGCGTCCATTTGGCGACCTTTCTGACAAAGTTGGTTTCAATGAGCAGTTGATGGATGTTTGCGATCAATTGGCTAGCCTGCATTACGAGCAAATGAACGATGTAAATCAGCAGTTTTCTGTTACGAAATTTCTATCTTCAAGGCATGCATCCCAAACCACCTTGAAGAGCGGTTTGAATGAACTATATAGTCGCTTTTCCAATGCCTACTATCAGTTATTTCCCTATGAAGCAACATCAACACAGAGTTATCAAAGGGCATCACTGAGAGCTATACCCCGGGAAAATTTATTACAGTTACCCTACCCGGTAGGGAGTTCATGGCGGTTTGGGGGGTCGCACTCCCATACGGGTAGTGGTACTGTATATTCCTCTTTGGATTTTCATGATGGAGGCTATTGGGATGACGATTTATCCCATTTATGGGTAACGGCGGCAGGTGCTGGAACCGTCGTAGTCCATTCAAGTTGTAATATGGAAATCATTCACGAAGATGGCTGGTCTACACAGTACTACCATTTGGATAATATACAATATTCCGATGGCGATACTGTTTCTCGCGATGCAAATATCGCGAATTACGCAACCAATAAAAACCAAGCTCTCTGTCAAGGCGGTTTCTCGACTGGACCTCATCTACACTTTAGCTTGAAAGAAGATGGTAGCTACGTCTCATTACAGGACGTCAGGCTGTCAGGTTTTGGGGTCAATGTGGGTACAGGTAATTACGATACTGATTGTAGCCGTTTTTATCTTTATGAGGATGATGGTACAAGGCATTGTGCAGGCAACCCTCTCTATAATCCGGGTGTCAGTGATAATGCGCAAGTCCCAACACCAACACCAACACCAACGCCTGCGCCGACAGCAACGCCTACGCCGACAGCAACGCCTGCGCCGACAGCAACGCCTACGCCGACAGCAACGCCTGCGCCGACAGCAACGCCTGTGCCGACAGCAACGCCTGCGCCGACAGCAACGCCTGCGCCGACAGCAACGCCTGCGCCGACAGCAACGCCTGCGCCGACAGCAACGCCTGCGCCGACAGCAACGCCTGCGCCGACAGCAACGCCTGCGCCAACA
>JASFJX010000573.1:0-3481 GCA_050119385.1 Candidatus Thiodiazotropha sp.
ACTTCTATCTTCGCGCCCTCTGGGGCCGCGCCTTTTTCATGCGTCCGACGGCGGGTGACTACGAGTCGCGCCGGGGGTTGAAACCCTTTATCGAGGATTTCCAGATCCACGTCCCCGACGCCTACGATCCCTTCCGCGACATCGACGGCATCGAAATCTACCGTGCCGCGGCGGCCCACGCCGCTGCACACATGGTCTACACCCGAAATCCCATCTCGGCGGAGCAGCTCTCCCAGGCGCAAATGCGCTTCATCGAGCTGTTCGAGGATGCCCGGGTGGAGTATCTCGCCTATACCGAGTTTCCCGGATTGCGCAAACTCTGGCTCTCCTTTTTCACCGCAGAACCGGATAAGGACGACGAGTTTGGCGAGCTGCACGAAACCATGGACTATATGGTACGCACCACCCGAGCCATCATGGACCCGAACTATCGGGATACAGCCGATTTCGTCAACCAGACGGCGGCTGAGTTCCGCGAAAAGTTGGCGCAGGATCCCTACGAACCGCGCCTGGCCTGGATGGCGGGGATCAACTTCTATAATCGCATAGTGGAGAAGGCCAAGATTCCCTCGGTACGCATCCTCTCCGAATGGCCTATCCCCTACCGGGACGATAACCGCTATTTCTGGGACTTCTCGGAGAACATGTTCGAAACCCAGGGGGTCGACTATTTACCCTCGAGCCAACAGACAGTGCGCAAGTACGTCTCCGTGATGGAGATGGTCAACGAAATCAATTCAGAGTTGGTAATCGACCATCATCAGGAAGTCTGGGTGCTCTCCAGTGAGCTGTTTCCCTATGAAGACGACCTGGAAACCACCAAGAGTTACAACCAAACCGAAGGCGTGGAACCGATCTCCGATCCCTACCACTACAACGAGTGGGACTACCATGTGCAGCTGGCGCGCCCGGACTGGGCCACTGTCATCGAACGCAAGCAGGGCAAGGGCGATCCGCAGGCGATGGATGAGATCCTGGACAAGTACAAGCCGATCGCTTCACGCATCCGCCATCTGATCGACGCCATGCAGCCCCAGGGCATTGTACGCCGCCGCGGCTACGAGGAGGGCGAAGAACTCGACCTGAATGCCGCGGTGCGTGCGATGATCGACATCCGCCGCGGTATCATGCCCGATCCGCGCATCAACATCCGCATCACCCGCCATATCCGCGACCTCTCCATCGTGCTGCTGCTCGACCTCTCCGAGTCGACCAACGAAAAGGTGGGCGATCTGCAGGAGGGAGAAGAGGGCTACGAGGATCAGCCAAGCATCCTCGACCTGACCCGGGAGTCGGCCGGCCTACTGGCCTGGGCCATCGACTCCATCGGCGACAACTTCGCCGTCCACGGCTTCGCCTCCGACGGCCGCCACGATGTACAGTACTACCGCTTCAAGCATTTCGAGGAGCACTATGACGATGAGGCCAAATCACGCCTGGCGGGCATGAAGGGAGGGCTATCCACCCGTATGGGCGCCGCCCTGCGCCACGCCGGCTGGCATCTGACCCAGCAGAACGCCCAAAAGCGTCTGGTACTGCTGGTCACCGATGGCGAACCCGCCGACATCGACGAGCGCGATCCCCAGTACCTGCGCCACGACACCAAGAAGGCGGTGGAAGATCTGGCCATGCAGGGTGTCTACACCTACTGCCTGACTCTCGACCCGAACGCCGACCGCTATGTTGCGCGTATCTTCGGCGAGAACAACTACTCCATCGTCGATCATGTGGAGCGACTGCCGGAACGTTTACCGAACGTCTTCGCGGCCATTACCGGTGGTTAACCCGAATATTTCACCCGGGCGCTTGAAAAGAAATCAGCCAAGTACAAAGTGTAACCAACTAACGCTGAACGCGCCCTCGTACCGGTCTCGCCGCCCAGCTGCGGTATTTGATCAATGCATAAGGTGGGGTCCTGCCCCACCCTGCACATTTATTGAACCAAGCGGGATAATTTCTATTGGTTCAGCCTGTCCACCGTGGAAAACTATGCTTTGTCTCACTGATTAGCGGATATCTGCATTCCCACACAGACGCATGAGTACGGTGGTAAATCCTATACGATGGATAGTTGACCAGTGTGCGCCAATTAGCTCTTTGTGCACCCCATAACATCACCATAGTTATTTGCCAGGCAGCGATATATTTCCAGTTCTTTACCTGTACTGGACATGCACTGCTGATCAGTGAGCGCAGATTCAATCTGCTTGAATTTGCTTATTGCCTCATCATAGTTGGCCTGTGTGATATAGCCGCCATCAAGGTTCTTTTTAAGTGTACTGCGATAGGTCTGCAGGGTATCTTTCGCCTCGAAAATGGCCTTGTTGCACATATCCATGGTGGCACCGCCGTCGCCGGCATAGGTGTGTGATGCTACCGAGAGTAGCACTATAAAGATCATCTTTTTCATTGTTGTCTCCCTTTAATGCATGTTGATGACATTTCAATAAAAATATTCATGGTGGAGCTGCAGTGTTCAACCTAAAAAGATCAGTTGGACAGGGTGAAGTGTGCGTTTGTGGTGGTGCAGGGCAAGGCGCAATGACGCGCAATAGCTCGCTATTGCAAGGAGTTGCAACGCCGCCATGCGCCGCCACAAGCGTGCAATTCACCCTGTAGCGTGACTCACCCAGTGGTTGAGTATATCTATCGGACACTTTTTCTATAAGAACAACAAGTGAGTAGCAGAATGGAGCGGTCAACTGATTTTTTTAGGTTCAATGCGGCAACGCATAGTGGTTCGGCTCCTCACTGATTGTTCCAAGTGATCAGGATGTATGACTATATATCTTCTCTACACCTAAGGATCTCGCTTATTACTTCCATGAAGTGATTGCTCTGGAAGCTCTCATCCCCCATATAGGGGCTTAGTTTCTTCAACAGGGCCTCTTGGTCTTCTACGCCAGAAGGTTTGACATAAGCCATCAATGCGGCAGTGCGCTCCTCATCGGTGGTATAACCTTTGCTGTAACAGTTTATCCGGGCAATCAGCTTAATAGCCTGTTGTTCGGTCAGCTTGTCACCGATTGGTCCAAGCCCTTCGTCATTTTTTACGGTTGCGACCTTGGGGATAACGGCTTCTTTCGCCGTTTTGGCAAAGCGCATGCCCTCACTACCGTTCCCCATGATAATTATGTCATTTCCAAGACAGTGCACTCCAAGACGTTGACTTCGCAGTTTTCCCTTGTGGGTCATGTGCAATACCAAGTGACTCCTCTTTAGTTCCCAAGTGCCGCGCTCTACCTTTTGCACACCAAAAATCTCTATCTTGCGCTGAGCCTGACCATCGGCAGTAAGTATCAGGTCTACCTTGTCTTCCCCCTGTTGTTGCCAGACACCGATGAATTTATTTCTCTTTGCAAGTAACTGCTCATCGACCAATGGAGCCTGTATCCCAACACATCCATCCTGAACCGTTTGCCCGAACAGGGCAGCTAGGTCATCCTGTCCACGGTTTTTAAAATAGTCTCTGAGCTTCTCG
>JASFJX010000574.1:0-3469 GCA_050119385.1 Candidatus Thiodiazotropha sp.
CCGGACACTGCCCATGAAACGCCAGAGCAAAAACTCAACAATTGTGAGAAATTGCTCCGGCAGATCGCGACTACAACAACTATCCGGGGCTAGAGCAAGGCCTGGCTTATTACGATTTTATTAACCCAGCACCTTAATAGGTAGGTTCAGCCGAAGCGTGCCTGCCTGCAGCAAGGCATCAAAACGCCGCTGTAGCACTCCTACAACAAGTTTTGATAAGGTGCCGGGTTAAAACTTACCAGCGAAGTACCACGAAACGCGACATCCCAGCTTTGGTGACCAGAAGCAATACCTGTCCCTTACTCTGACCTTCGTTCACCAAGGTGCGGAACTCCTCGGCACTTGTTACCGGTTTACGGTTGACCTGTGTAATCACCGTCCCCACATCAATCCCCGCCATAGCGGCAATTGAGCCCTGTGAGACATTGGTAATAACTACACCCTGAGTGGTATTGGTGCCGAAAGATTTCGCCAGCTCTTCATTCAAGGTCTGTACAGTGATCCCCAGATCTTCTGCAGTATTTGTGTCTGAGCTGGCGATTGTTTGATCACTCAACTCACCAATCGTCACCTTGACGGTACGAGGCTTGCCATTACGTATGATTTCCAGTTCCACTTTACTGCCGGGTGAAGTCAAAGATATCCGGTTGCGAAAATCACCAATATCCGCAACATCCCTACCCTTGAGTTTGACAATCAAATCACCTTGTTCGAGACCGGCCTTCTGCGCAGGAGAATTCTCGGTAACTTCGGCCACGAGAATACCTTGTTGCTGTTTTGTGCCAAAAGATTCAGCCAGATCAGGGGTTAAGGGTTGAATCACAATCCCCAGAAAACCCCGAGTAACCTCCCCTTTGTCCAGCAGCTGATTGGCAATACCCATGGCCATGTTAATTGGTATAGCGAAGCCCACGCCCATATAACCGCCACTGCGGCTGAATATCGCCGTGTTGATACCGACAACCTCACCATCCAGGTTGACCAAAGGCCCGCCCGAGTTGCCGGGATTGATGGCGGCATCGGTCTGGATAAAATCTTCATAATCGCTGATGCCTAGACTGGTACGCCCCTTTGCGCTTACGATCCCCGCCGTCATGGTGTGGCTGAGGCCAAATGGATTGCCAAAGGCAAGCACCCATTCACCCACATCGAGCTTATTGGAATCACCGAGTGTGAGTTCTGGTGTGTTGTCGGCCTCTATCTCCAGCACCGCGATATCCGATTTTGGATCCCTACCTTTGATCTCTGCGGAAAACTCGCGACCATCCTTGAATTTGACGGTTATCCTGTCTGCTCCTTCCACAACATGATTGTTGGTCAAGACATAGGTCTTGTTCGAAAGCAGACCTTCTTTATGGGAAAAAACAAATCCCGACCCCTGCCCCACCGAGCGATGTCTACGGGGTTTTTGCTGCTGTCTTGGAATTCCGGGGAACTGTTGACCGAAAAAACGCCGAAACAGATCATCATCGAATGGTGAACCGAAGCCGAACGGCGAGAGTTCATTGCCGGGAGCCCTTTCCTTGATGCTCTCGACCTGAATATATACCACAGATGGAGAGACTTTTTGCGCCACGGAGGCAAAGGCTTTTCCTGTCTGTCGCAGACTCTCTATACCACCCTGTTGGGCATACAGATTAATCGACACCAAACAGAAGATAAGAAAAAAAATAGCTGATAGATAACGTTTCATCATAATCTCTACTCTATTCGATTTCATTTTGACTTGTCTTGATCTCAGGCGCTGTTTCCTGCTCAGGCTCGTTGAAGACAACGAGTTTCTCACGAGATGCCCCCTTGAGGGGATCGACCAAATAGGAGGCAACCTCGAAATAGCGATCCCTGTCCGAACGCTTGAGGATATAGTGGGACTGGTTTTCAACCTCGAAGAATTGATAGCTCAACTGCTTGCCGTCCTTGAGTGTCACCTCGATATCCAATGCCGGATCCTTTTCTTTGTAGGCAGCACCATCCTCTTCGCCCATGAGCGATTGAATACGCAGAGCACTCAGTTTATTTACCAAGGCGCTTGCCTCTTCAATGTTTGTGCTCTCCTGCTCTTGCAGACCGATGAGCTGCATCTCTCCTCCTTGATTCTGTAAGCTGAGTTTTCCGGCTATCTCAACCTTTTCGAGCTTGGCCTGATCTAGCTTGAGCACCTCCTTGTCGATCCAGCCATCGGCCTGTGCATCCACCTCCCATGTATTGAGTTCAGCGACAAAAACCGCCTCTTCCTCATCAGGACGTAGATGAACTTTGCGAAAGCCGGGGGAGGTGCCGATGTAGAGTCTAGCCGCAACCTCATCACCCGAATAAAGGGTCAGTCTTCGCTCATATTCATCCTCCGCAACCTTGAAACGACGACTGGCGCTGGATGTGGTCGCCACCGGCCATCCCTTTTCCAACCCGGCCAATTTATCGAGCAAGCTGTCGACACTCTTTTGTGTAGCCGGAAAGTCTCCCTCATCCGGCAGCACCCATTGATCTGCCGAGCTTTTCAAGGTCACACTCGCCTTACCATCTTCAATAAGCAGGCGGTCAACCTTCTGTTTTTCAAAGCCGAGAAGTTTCTCCTTGGTCTCGAAGGCGCCGTAATCCTGTTCTGTCAGGTTGACGGCGACTGCCAGAACAAGTTGCGCAACCAATAGTCCTGAAAGAATCGAAATCCACTTTTTCATCTCTTACGCCTCCGCTTGTGCGGCCATACCAAGGATTGCGGCATAGCGCGACGCTGTTTTCTGATTTAACTGACGACGTATGATCCAGACCAGGAAAAGGCCGACTATCGCCATGCCATAGTTGAGATACTCCCAAAAGACCTGACTCTCCCGGTCGAGGGGGTCGAGGGTGCGTGAGAAGTGTGCCCGACCGCGAATAACCAACAGACCGCGGTCTTCTAATGACCAGTCGACGGCGTTCTCGATCAGTTCTACCGGCTTGAGGTAACGGGTACCCAATCCGGCACTGGCCAGATCCAACATCTCATCATTGAGAAAAGAGTTGGAAGCAAAAAGGATTATCCGCGCCGATTCCGGTGAGCGTTTGATCAAGCGATCGACTACCGGCTGGTCCTGCTCACCTTCGCCCTCTTCCGTTGCCTGGGTTTGCGCTTCATTGTTGGATGCTTCCTCGGATTTCTCTACAAAAAGAGGAGAGGGTTTATCCTGAAAAAAGGAGTCGAAACGCCCCTCCACCGCAACAGCCAACAGCTGCTTGCCCTGGGCCTCCCCAACCGTGAAACCGAGTGGGCCATGGGTATTGAAATCGGGCTGGATGTTCATATCATCCGAGGTCCATGCCCCATCCGTACTCTCCAACAGACGAGTGACCTGGCGCTCTTTGTTCTTATCCTGGTCGATGCTCACCGGTGATGGCCAGGTCAGGGTGACCTGATTCAATCCGGAGGTAATACCGCCCTCCTGCACCATACCGCTGTCGCGTATGTCTGCGAAATAGGGGTAATCCACCA
>JASFJX010000575.1:0-3465 GCA_050119385.1 Candidatus Thiodiazotropha sp.
TTTTACAAGGGGCGCCAGGGCACCTGGTCATGGGCACTTGGCTCCACTCCGGGGATATTCATCTACCCCTCAGTTTCACCCTGGACAGGACCGGTCTCTCTCTATTGCTGGTGGTAACGCTTATCGTATTTCTGACGATGAAATTTTCCATCAATTACATGCATCGTGAGAGCGGTTATCAGCGCATATTTATGCTGTTCTGCCTATTTGCCGGCGCCATGGAACTCATGGTGTTGGCAGGTAATGCCCTGCTGGCTTTTGTCGCTTGGGAAATCGTCGGCGTCACATCCTATCTACTTATCGGTTATGCCATCGATCGGACGACAGCGACCAAAAACGCTGTTCGGGTTTTCATTACCAATCGTGTCGGTGACACCGGCTTCATCATCGGCATCGCCCTGTCCCTATTCTGGCTTGGGGGCGTCGAGTGGCCACAGATCAATGGTGAGGCAGCTAACATCGAGACACTTGCGGCCGGTGTAATCGCCGGCGGTTTCGTGCTGGCCGCATTGGTCAAATCGGCGCAACTGCCCTTTGCACCGTGGATAACCCAGGCACTGGAGGGGCCGACACCTTCATCCGCCATCTTCTACAGTTCGCTGATGGTGCATGCGGGAGTTATTCTGCTAATACGCCTGGCACCGCTGCTGGAGCAGGCCCCTATTGTCATGATCACCATCGCCATCCTTGGGTTGTTCACTGTCGTTTATGGTTGGCTAGCCGGTTATACCCAATCCGATATAAAAAGCTCGCTGATGTTCGCCACCACCTCCCAGGTCGGCTTGATGTTTTTCTGGTGCGGCATGGGATGGTTTACCCTGGCTGCCTGGCATCTGGGCCTGCACGCCGTGTGGCGCTTGTTTCAGTTCCTGGCATCACCGGCATTAGTCAATCAAATAGATCACGCCACACCCCCTCCGCCCCCATGGCTGACACGCCGGCACTGGCTGTATAATGCAGCCCTGCAGCGATTCTGGCTCGACACCCTCTCCGATACACTCCTGGTACGTCCAACCGTATCCATGGCGAGGGATGTGCAGTTCTTTGACGAACAGGTGGTTACCCGCGTCATCGGACTGCCTGTCTATACCCGAAGTGTCTCATCACTCACTCAGTGGGAAGCGATACAGAAAAAGAGATCAAGCGATCGAATGGGCAGAGTGGGCCAAGCTACCGGTGTGGCCGGTAGATTCATGACCTGGCTTGCCAACATGCTCTACTGGTTTGAATCCCATCTGGTATTGCGTGGTGGTGGAGAGGGATTGCTGAAAAAACTTCATCGTATAGGTGGCGTGTTGCAACGGATTGAGCAATTACTCTCCACACCGCGCTACCTGATTGTGTTGATCGTGACCACATTCGTGGTGATTCTATGAGGGCCGGGACGTGACAATAGATACCCTCAACTGGTCGGCACAGATCGCATATCCCATTCTTACGCTATTACAACTGCTCCCTTTGGCTAGCGTGTTACTGCTATGGGTTATGCGTCATCGCCCTTGGCTTGTACCTGCGGGTATGATTGCAGCGCTTCTGGAATTGCTCTTGAGTATCGATCTGTGGCGCCACTACGATACAGAATTGGCAGGGTTTCAGTTTGTTGAACAGATCCAGCTGCTACCTCAACTCACTTACCATGCCGGCGTCGACGGCATATCGGTCATCTTCATTCTTCTGACAGCACTGCTGACGCTGCTGATCACCCTATATGGGGTGGTACGTGATTTAAAACCCTTCAACCGTCTCTATATGGTAATCTTCGCCGTGCAGGCTTGCCTGATGGGGCTCTTCGTCACCCTCAACCTGCTCTGGTTCGTACTCTTGTCTGCGCTGCAAATCGGCCTGGTCGGTTACCTTCTCTGGCGCTGGGGCAGCTCACCGGATAAGGAGCTGGCATTGAAACGGTTTTACCAGTTCATGTCGGTGAGTATCCTGCTGTTGATCGCCGGTACCCTATTGATGGGCTGGAACCATGCAGACAGTCATGATGGCGTGTGGCGCTTCGACCTGCTCCATCTCGCACAAACGCCGGTCTCCGAGACCTTCCGTTCAGTCGCCTTCTTTCTGCTCTTTTACGGATTGGCAATACGCACACCGCTGTTTCCGTTACATGGTTGGTTACCGATGATTGCGGAGCATGGCAACGTCGCCGTTGCACCCACATTTCTACTTGGCCTCAAAATCGGCATCTATGGCCTGCTGCGTTTTGTCCTGCCGTTATTGCCTAGCGCTGTCATTGAGTGGCACAACTATGTGGCCGTTTTCGCGCTCATCGGTATCTTCTACGCTGCGTTTCTTGCCATGATGCAGAACAATCTACGCCGCTTGCTTGCCTATGCCGTGATCTCGCACACCGGCATTCTGATATTGGGCATCTTCAGCCTGGAACATGGCGCCTTCATGGGCAGCGTCATCCTCTCCGCCACTTTCGGCCTGGCCCTGGCTGCATTGGTATTTACCACCGGTCTGCTGTTTCGCCGTACTCACACAACCCTGCTGCACAACCTGGGCGGACTGTTCGATTCCCTACCCTTTCTCGGGATCACCTTTCTGATCGGCGGTCTCGCCATTATCGGCATGCCCGGCACCCCGGGTTTCGACGCCGCACATCTGATCCTCGAGTCGGCCATTCATAAGTTCGGCGCATTGGTAACCATCGCGTCCGCATTGGGTAATGTGGTTGCTGCGGGTTTTTTGTTGTGGGCTTTCCAACGTGCTTTCCTGGCGCCGCGTCCCAGTGGCAGACAACCGTTTCAGGTAATCCCCATTACAAGACCTGAAACATTTGTGGTCAGCGCCCTGATAATCGTTCTACTAAGCGCCGGTTTCTATATAGAACCCTGGCTGACGTTGATTGACAAACCGCTCGCAGCATTGAGCGCCATCTACACCGCCCATTGAGACTACCGCAAATGGGACTACACCAGACAATCACCGATCTGCCGCTACTATTGATACTATTGCTACTGCCACTGGTGGGTGCGGGCGCGATATGGCTCTTACCAACACCCTGGGCACGCAAAGTCACCCTGGCCACACTATCAATCGCCCTGCTCCCTGCGATCGCTGTCGTATTATTACTGAAAACTGATATTCCGGGATTTCAGTTCGTTGAATACTACCCCTGGATACCGGCACTGGATGCCAATTTCAGATTTGGCGTGGATGGTTTGTCAGCAGCCTTTCTACCCTTGACGATACTGCTGTTCATTGCTGTAACCCTGGCATCATGGACTCAAATTCAGAGCATGCAAAGGGTCTATTACACTCTTCTGCTGCTGTTCGCGACCGCCACCCTTGGCGTCTTTATGAGTATCGACGTACTGGCCTTTTTTCTGTTTTGGGAACTAACCCTGGCACCTCTCTATTTCCTCATCAGCCTGTGGGGCATCGGCCCACACCGGCGTTACGCAGCAACCAAATATACCCTGTTCATGCTGGCAGGAGGGATTCCACTGCTGCTGG
>JASFJX010000576.1:0-3464 GCA_050119385.1 Candidatus Thiodiazotropha sp.
GCCCCACGGTCGAACCAAGGGACGGCGCGACAACGGAGCCTGGGGAACGCCACCGGCTCAGGTGGATGCGGTATGGAAGGAGCTGATGGAACCCTTCGGGCGCATCGTGGAAAAATATCCCCGCCTAGAGCGCACCAACAATCACGTCCACCTGGGGACCCTGGGAACCGGCAACCACTTCATCGAGGTCTGCCTGGATGAGAGCGAGACGGTCTGGATCATGCTCCACTCGGGCTCACGCGGTGTCGGCAACGCCATCGGCAACCTCTTCATCGAGCAGGCGAAGGAGGATATGCGCACCTGGCATATCACCCCGCCGGATCGCGATCTGGCCTATCTGCCGGAGGGGACCGATCACTTCAACGACTACGTTGAGGCGGTGGGTTGGGCACAGCATTTCGCCCGCCGCAACCGCGAGTTGATGATGACGGCGACCATCGGTGCTCTGGGTAAGGTCATCAGCAAGCCCTTCGATGCCGATAGGATGGCGGTCAACTGTCACCACAACTATGTGCAACAGGAAGAACACTATGGTGAACAGGTGTGGGTGACGCGCAAGGGCGCGGTTCGCGCCGGCGCGGGGGAGTTGGGTATCATTCCGGGCAGCATGGGCGCGCGTTCCTATATCGTGCGTGGAAAAGGCAACCAGGAGAGTTTCTGCTCCTGTTCCCACGGTGCGGGCAGGGTCTACTCCCGAACCGAAGCCAAGCGCCGCTTCACCTTGGAGGACCAGAAGAAGGCGACCGAAGGCGTGGAGTGCCGCAAGGATAGCGCAGTAATTGACGAGATCCCGATGGCCTACAAGGACATCGACGCGGTGATCCATGCCCAGCGGGATCTGGTGGAAATTGTACATACCCTGAGGCAGGTGGTCTGTGTTAAGGGATAGGAAACATGTTAGATGAATAATCCAACCAACCTCATCACCATCGACGGATCCCGTGGAGAAGGCGGCGGCCAGGTACTGCGCACCGCATTGACGCTGTCGCTGATTACCGGCCGCCCCCTGCGCATGATCAATATCCGCGCCAAGCGGAAAAAGCCCGGCCTGATGCGTCAACACCTCACCGCCGTGCAAGCCGCGGCGGCCATTGGCGCAGCGGAAATTGAAGGTGCGGGCGCGGGTTCGCAGTCACTGCTGTTTCACCCCCAGGCCATCAATGGCGGCGACTATCGCTTCGCCATCGGTACCGCGGGTAGCTGCACCCTGGTGCTGCAGACCGTCCTGCCGGCCCTGTTGGCTGCCGGGGTCGAGGCGCGACTGCATCTAAGCGGAGGCACCCACAATCCGATGGCGCCGCCCGCTGACTTTCTGCAACACGCCTATCTCCCGCTGCTGCGGCGAATGGGGGCCGATATCGAAATGAGCCTGTCACGCTACGGTTTTTACCCCGCGGGCGGCGGCGAGTTGGAACTGAGGTTAGAGGCCGGGAGCCAATTGCAGCCACTGCATCTTTCGGAGCGCGGCGAGTTGCGTCGGGCCAGTACCGAGGCGTTGATCGCCGCATTGCCTGTCCATATCGCCGAACGCGAACTGGAGACTGTCCGCCGCACCATGGGCTGGGATGAATCCCAGCTCCAACTGCACGGCCTGAATAACAGTCAGGGGCCGGGCAACGCCCTGGTGGCCACAATCGAACATGAACATGTGACCGAAGTCTTTACCGCCTTTGGCGAGAAAGGGATCAGTGCCGAGAAGGTGGCGGGCAAGCTCTGCCGCCAGATAAAGGAGTATCTGCAAAGGGAAGCGCCGGTGGGGCCCCATCTTGCGGATCAGTTGTTGCTGCCGCTGGCGATCGGGGGCGGTGATTTCATCACTGCGAAGCCGACCCAGCATACCCTGACCAATATGGAGACCATCAATGCCTTTGTGCCCGGTTGTCTCGATAGGGAAGAGACAGCCGACGGAATGACACGCTTGAGGTCTACCTCAGTGCGCGTGTCTTCTGTCCCTGGTCGTGCGACTTAGAAGCGCCCTACCTGGTTCTCCGCAGCCGGATCGAAGCGGTTGTTGCCTCCTGGCTGCCACTGCACAACTTGCTGGTCACCTTTTTCAAGACGCTTGATGCACTTCCACTGGATGTCTGTTTCGGTCGGTAGGTTAGCGACCACCCCGGTCCATGTGGGATAGGGCCCGTCTGGCTGCAGTGGCACAGCCCGGGTGGGATCCCAGCCCCCCAGGGCCGCGATATTGCCGACCACGTAAACACCGGTGCCCCAAGAGGTGTTTCCGTTCTCACAAACAAAGCGCGCTGTTGCGACGGCACAGGCGGGTGTATCGCCGACACGCTCGAATACCGGATTGGCCGGATCTTCCTCATTGAAGCGTACTTGATACAAGCCAGCCGGCCGCGGTGGGCAGTTGGGACCGTCCTGGCGGCCGTCACAACCCCAGTTCACTGTCCAGGCGCCGTCGGCGGCAAACTTATACGGCTCGTTGCATAAACTTACCCGTCCACTCCAGACCTTGCCCTCGCAATCCGCTCGGGCCAGGGTGCGCTCTGGATCCGCCGGATTCCAGCCATTGCCTGCACCGGGGATAGACACCGAGTCGAAACGGCTGCCACATTGCGGCGCCTGCAAGGTGAGTTCGAAGGTCTTGACCTCGCTGACTGGACGCGCTCCGGAGCGGAGCAGCACCATGCCGCTACCGGCGTTGATCCAGCCGGGGTTACCGGCATCGAATGCCGCCATGGAGACCAGTTCCGGCAGCGGCTGTCCATTCAGGGTCACCGCGGCCGCCCTACCCTCCGCTACCAGTTCCACCAGATTATCCCGATTGTCGGGGGCGCCGTCATAGCGGCCCGAAGCGGCGCCTACTTCCAGGGTCACACGAGTGCCGTTACGCATCTGAGTGATGTTGGTGGTGCGAACGGCGCCCTGCTGATATGCGGTGGTGATCCCATCGTCCTCGTAGAGGGTGAATCTGTTGGAGCCGTCGTGACCGTTACCGAAGGCGAAGGCGCGTACCCGCAGGTCTCGGTCCAGTGTACCGTCCCTGCGCCGTCCGAGGGCGTTCATGGTCTGGTCGTCTACCCGCATCACAGGAATTACCGCACCTTCCCGGGCGTAGAGCGGCAACCTGAACAGGCCATCGCGGAACAGTGCTACACCGGGAATCACCACACCAGAACTGGTGATGCGGCGCTGGCTATGCCAGTCGACCCAATCACCGGCCGGCAGGTAGACATCCTGTTGCGTGGTATTGGGGGCAGTGACCAGGGATACCAGTAGGTCGGGGCCGATCATCGTCTCCTGGCCCATGCCGCGTACCTGAGGGTCAGTCTGGTAGTTCACCACCAGCGGCGGCATCACCGCATCACCGAACCGGTATGCGCGGTGGGCAAGGGAGTAGAGGTAGGGCACCAACTGGTAGCGCAGCCGGGTATTGGCCAGATTGCTGGCCAGATCACCGATGCGATCTGGGGCTGTCTCCTTGCAATTACACAGGTTCTCGGTATGTG
>JASFJX010000577.1:0-3462 GCA_050119385.1 Candidatus Thiodiazotropha sp.
GTAACACCCAAGGCGTGATCATGATCCGTCTTAATGGCAAAGAGCGTTTGATCGGGGTGGAACGGATTGAAAATCTCGATGGCGAGACAGATGACGATGTCGATGTCGATGTCGATCCGGATCAAGCCGATACCAGCGATTGAACAAGCATGCTTTGACCCAAGCTCTGTACCAACTACCCATTGAATGTTTGATTGATGAATTTCTTAACTAGTCACGATATTGAGAGGCTATAGATGTCACGAGTCTTTAATTTTAGTGCCGGTCCGGCGATGTTACCGGAAGAGGTTCTGCAGCAGGCCAGAGAAGAGATGCTTGATTGGTGCGGCACCGGAATGTCGGTCATGGAGATGAGCCACCGGGGAAAGGAGTTCATGTCCATTGCGCAACAGGCAGAGTCTGATCTGCGGGAATTGCTGCAGATACCTGACAACTACAAGGTGATGTTCCTCCAGGGCGGCGCGTCGAGCCAGTTTGCCATGGTGCCGATGAATCTGACTCGGGATAATTCCAAGGTCGACTATATCAATACCGGCTCCTGGTCGAAAAAGGCGATTGCGGAAGCCAAGCGTTTTGCCACTGTCAATCTGGCTGCCAGCACAGAAGAGACAAAGTTCACCACCACACCGGGCCAGTCGCAACTCAACCTCGACCCTGACGCTGCCTATGTGCACTACACGCCAAACGAGACCATCCAGGGGGTGGAGTTTTCTTACGTCCCGGAGACTGGCGGCGTGCCGCTGGTTGCCGATTTCTCCTCGACTATCCTGTCACGTCCGATCGATGTTTCGAAATACGGCATCATCTATGCCGGTGCGCAAAAGAACATAGGACCGGCCGGCTTGACCATTGCTATCGTACGGGAGGATCTGATCGGAAACGCCATCGATAATACACCGGCGATGTTTCAATATGCGATCCATAGCGACAACGGCTCCATGTACAACACACCGCCGACCTATGGTTGGTACTTGGCAGGTCTGGTGTTCAAATGGTTAAAGGGAAAAGGTGGTCTGGCCGGCATGGCCGCCATCAATCAACGTAAGGCGGAGGCCCTTTATAGCGCCATTGACAATTCCGCTTTCTACGCCAATCCGGTATCGCCCGACAGCCGCTCCTGGATGAATGTACCATTCACATTGGCTGACGCCGAGCTGGATGGAAAGTTCCTCGAGGAGGCGAGTGCGGCCGGTCTTAAAACTCTCAAGGGGCATCGCTCCGTGGGTGGGATGCGCGCCAGTATCTACAACGCCATGCCCGAAGAGGGGATTCAGGCGCTTATCGATTTCATGACTGAATTTGAAAGGGTCAATGGATAAGTAATATGTACAAGATTCTGACATTGAACAATATCTCTGTTGCGGGCCTCGATCGCCTGCCTCGCGACACCTATGAGGTCGCCTCCGAAATCACCCATCCGGACGCGATTCTGTTGCGTTCCCATAAGATGCATGGCATGACGATCCCGGAGACGGTTAAGGCAATCGGACGGGCCGGTGCCGGTGTAAACAATATTCCAGTGGCTGAGATGACCGAGCAGGGGATCCCTGTCTTCAACGCGCCGGGCGCCAATGCCAATGCGGTCAAGGAACTTGTACTTGCCGGTGCTTTGCTGGCGGCGCGTAACCTGGGGCAGGCCTGGCGTTTTGCCACAGGGTTGTCTGGGGATGACGCGGGCATAACCAAACAGGTCGAGTCGGGTAAGAAGAATTTTGTCGGCTTTGAACTGCCGGGGCGTACCATGGGTGTCATCGGACTCGGCGCCATCGGCGTCAAGGTTGCCAATGCCTGTCGTGCCCTGGGTATGAACGTGATCGGATACGATCCCACTATTACAGTGCAAAGTGCATGGAAACTCGCTTCTGAAGTGGAACAGGCATTGAGTGTGGATGATCTCCTCTCCAAGTCGGACTTTGTCACTTTCCATGTGCCATTGACCGATACTACCGCCAACATGATCAATACCGATCGGCTGAAGCTGATGAAGCCCGGTTCTGTGCTGCTTAATTTTGCCCGTAACGGTATCGTCAATGACGAGGACGCTGTGGCCGCCCTGGATAGCGGTCAGCTCTATGCCTACGTGTGCGATTTTCCCAGCAATCTACTGAAGGAGCACCCGAGAGTCATTACCTTGCCCCACCTTGGGGCCTCGACCAAGGAGGCGGAAGACAACTGTGCGATCATGGTGGCGGATGAAGTGCGTGACTACCTGGAAAACGGCAATATCTCCAATTCCGTCAACTTCCCAAGTATCAATCTCCCGAGAAACGGTGGTTTTCGTATCGCCGTCGTGAATAGCAATGTACCCAATATGGTGGGGCAGATCTCGACCGATCTGGCAAATGAGGGTTTGAACATCCTAGACATGCTCAACAAGTCTCGGGATGATATCGCGGTAACCCTGCTGGATGTGGATAAGCAACCCAGTGATGAACTACTGCAAACCCTGGCTACCATCGATGGTGTGTTATCGGTACGTTCACTGTCAGGTAAGGGATAAGTTGAGCCAGGAGGGTAGGATCAATCCATGAATGATGATGCGAAACTGAGTACCATCCGGCAGCGAATCGACGAGATCGATCTGCAGCTTCAGCTGCTGATCAGTGAACGGGCGGAAGCGGCCCAGGAGGTCGCGCGCATCAAGTTGAATGAAGATCCACAGACACAATTCTATCGTCCCGAACGTGAGGCAAAAGTACTACGTTGTATCAAGGAGCGAAACCAGGGGCCGCTGCAGGATGAAGAGATGGCGAGGCTGTTCCGGGAGATCATGTCGGCCTGTCTGGCCCTGGAACAGCCTTTAAGCGTTGCCTTTCTCGGACCGGATGGAACCTACACCCAGGAAGCGGTGCGTAAACATTTTGGTCATTCAGTTCAGACCTCGGCCATGGGCTCCATACCTGATACCTTTCGCGAGGTCGAAGCCGGTGCCTGTCAATATGGGGTAGTGCCGGTGGAGAACTCCACCGAAGGGGTGATAACACACACCTTGGATACCTTCGTCAATTCCCCGCTGCGTATCTGCGGGGAGGTTTCATTGCCGATCAATCACCAGTTGCTGAGCCGTGAACGCACCACTGAGCAGATCAGGGTGGTCTACTCTCATGCTCAATCCCTTGCTCAGTGCCGGGGTTGGATCGATCAACATTTACCCCATGTGGAGCGTGTTGCTGTCGGCAGTAATGCCGAGGCCGCCAGGCTTGCAACCGAGATAGATAATGCCGCGGCCATTGCGGGCGAGGCGGCCGGTGAAATCTATCAACTTGGGCTTCTGGCTTCGAACATTGAGGATGAACCCGGTAATACGACCCGCTTTTTGGTCATCGGTAAGCAGGATTCAGCAATCAGTGGAGAAGACAAAACGAGTATTATGTTCTCCACCTATAACAAGGCAGGAGGCCTGCATGCCATGCTCACACCATTTGCGGAACACGACATCAGCATGACGCGTATCGAATCCCG
>JASFJX010000578.1:0-3460 GCA_050119385.1 Candidatus Thiodiazotropha sp.
TGGCGTTGGCATCTTGCTTTCGATCTACTCGCGGCATTAGGCATGGCCGTCGCTACCGCCACTGTCGGCCTGATGGCTGCCTTCGCGCTGGTGTTCATTCCGCCTTGGCTGGCTTTCCGTTCGGCCAGAAACTGGAAACAGGCGCTAGTGATCAGTGTAAGTTTTGGCACGGCCGGTTACATTGCCGCGTTCTTGCTGGCGCTATGGCTGGATCAGCCTTTTGGCCCGATCCTTGTGGCCCTTCTGCTCGTTGTTGCATGGATTCTGCATTCGCGAAACCCATTCTCAGCCAGCACGCACCCGTAGTCGCTTCATGCGGGCTGGCCCGAACATTTCATCCGGGAACGCGATGATCGTGCCGGGATCGTCGTTCAGGTGCGGTTTTGCGATTGAATTAATAGCAAGTCTATTGATGATTGAGCAAATACCCAGCTCGTCGGATTTGTTCGAGTAACTATTTTGTGAATTCAAAATTCTAAATTTTTAGAAAACTGTTGTAATTCCAGGTTATTAGGGTTGGCTTTTATGGCCTTATCCAGAGTTTTTCTCAATTCATTAGGTTGCCCAACAGCCGCTTGAATTCTTGCCAGCATAACCCAAGCCTGAATCAACTGCGGGTCCATTTCAACCGCCTGGCTAAATGCACTGATCGCGGCCGATATATTTCTCTTAATTAAAGCCACACCGCCAATAACCATTTGAACTTCTGGAAAATCCGCCTTATTCGCTAAAGATTGCTGGTATTCTTTGATGGCTTTTTTTACAGCTACATTATCAGAGAATGTCAGCCCCTCCAGATTAGTCTCTAGAAATGCCTTTACCGCTTCCAAGCGCACACTTCTGACAGAATCACTTAATAGGGGCAGTAATTTTTTTATCTTGTTTTTATAGGGTGAATGCACCAATAGATTGGCTGCTGCAACACGAACCCAGGCGTTATCATCTGCAAGCAAGGCGTCAATTACATTAAAGTCTAAATTTTCAGCAACAGGAAACAGACGCTCCAGTGCACTGGCTCGAACAATTGCAGGCAGTTTTTGGTCATTGGCCAAATCCAAAAGCTGTCTGACTGTCTGGTTATTCATCCTGCTATCAGCCGAGTTGAAAACTTCAGCAAAATGGCTTTTTCTAAGCTGTCCACCTGGTTTACGTTTGGCAATTTCCTCAACGGCCCAGCCAGGTAATTTATCTTGGTGGCATGTGTTACAGACATTTGGAACATCCATTTTTGCAGATAAATCAGGCCGTGGAATGCGAAAACTGTGATCGCGCCGCCCATCCACTACCATGTAATAACGCTCTGGCATGTGGCACTGCTTACATTCAGCCCCTTCACTATCTGCCTGATGAAAATGATGCTCGACAGCGTCATAATCTTTGTTGTTTAAGGACGGGAACAACGCATTGCCTTGAGCGTTGTGACACTGAGTGCACAATGCATTACCTTCGGCTTTTAACTGGTAGCTGTGTGTATCATGGCAATGGCTGCATTTGACGCCTTTCTCGTGCATTTTTGATTGCAGGAATGAGCCATAGACATAGACCTCATCATGAATCTGGCCATCAGGGTAATACAAACCATCACGCAGTAATGCCAAACGGTAATTGTCAGTATAATGACTGCCTGGTTCAGGGCTGTTTGCACCGATGGGCTCACGCCTCGAGTGACAGCCGGCACAAAGATTGATCTCTGATGCCGCGTTATTGCTTTGATAAACAGCTGTCAAACCTTGCGCATCAGTCTCATTCCATGAGCCCATTGAGAATTTATCAGGTGCATTAGCCCAGGATAGATGCGCTTCACCTGGACCATGGCAGGCTTCACAACCGACGCCAATTTCGGCCTGCCGGCTGGTATAGCTTTTATTGAGTGGATCGTAATTTTTTCGAAAATCGGTGGCATGACATTCGGCGCAGCGGGAATTCCAGTTTTTGTAGAAACCTGTCCAGTGCATACCATTACCAGCAGTAGTATCCTCGTCAGGATAAAGGTGATACCAGTGTTTCCTTTCGGTATCCCAGGCCACATCCAAAGCCTGCAAATGACCACTGCCAGTCTCTACAAGATATTGCTGTAGTGGCGTGACACCCACTACTGAGTGTATTCTGAATTTTTCGGCGTTACCCTCTTCATTGTCGGCAATGATATAAAAATCGTTTTTTTTCCTGATGAACTTGTAAGTAAAACCGGCATGTTGGTATTCGACGTTATTGAAGTTGCCTAGGACATTCGTTGGTTCCGATTTTCTCCAGGCCCAGCTGTGATGGGAATCAGACCAGGCCGCAAACTGTACCTGATGACAGCTTTCACATGACAATGAGCCTGTATATTCTGGTGTCTTTTCAGCCGAAAAAGCGGATCCTGAAAGAACAACAAGACAAATAATAATACTGAATATTTTCATTATAAAACGGACTGCGTATTGTAGTAATGCAGTCCGTTGATAGTGATTATTACAAAGCTTAGCGATTAATAGGGAAACTCGATTTTTCCATTTCCTTCAATATCTTCATGGCTTTGAGCGAACGATAATTAATACCGGAGGCGCTCAGGCTGGAACCTGCTTGAAAGGGATAGCCATCCAGTGATGCAAGGAACTCCTGGACCTTGGCCTGAATAGGCACGAATAACCACATGTTGTCGGCATACCAACGCAAGTATCCTAGCTTACCTTCATCCCACATGATTTCATAAGGATCAGCCTTCAGGTTAATGATTAACGGCCATGATGGTGTTTCCCGGATTGCGGTGTTGATGCCACCCTCTAGCGTCGCAAAATGGACCTTCCAATCATTCCAGCGAACGGCATTTAATTCGCCACCCTGTCCAAAATAATAGATCTCTTCACGGGGTCCTTGTTTCGTTTCACCCTTGAAATAGGAAGAGAAGTCATACCCATCCAGGTGGACTTTCCAGTCTTTACCATTGGCCTTGTATCCCTTTTTAAGCTTTTCTACGATTCCAGGTTGTCCAGCTGCCGCCATGAGCGTGGGAATCCAGTCTTCATGAGACATGATTTCACCAATTTTACTACCCGGCTTGATCATACCAGGCCAGCGAACAACAGCTGGAACTCTGAAGCCTCCTTCCCAGGTTGTACCCTTCTCGCCGTGGAATGGTGTGATGCCGCCATCAGGCCAGGAAATTGTTTCCGCACCATTATCTGTGCTGTAGATAACAATGGTGTTATCAGCGATACCCAACTCATCTAATTTATCCAGAAGCTGGCCGACATGACCATCATGTTCGACCATGCCATCAGGATAGAGTCCAATACCCGTTACGCCCTGAGATTCCTTCTTTAATCGGGTCCAGACATGCATCCGTGTACCCGTAACCCAGGTAAAGAAAGGCTTTTTGTCTTTGTGAGCACGTTCGATAAAATCCAGAGCACTGGCTACAAACTCATCATCAGCCGTTTCCATACGCTTACGGGTCATCGGGCCAGTGTCTTCAATC
>JASFJX010000579.1:0-3460 GCA_050119385.1 Candidatus Thiodiazotropha sp.
CGGAGTGGTGGGGATCCCCTGGATTGTCAGTAACATTCGAGGTGCCAGTAACCTCTTTTTCTATTCTAATCGCAGAACTTTACCCCGATGCTGGACCAGGGAGCGATCCAGTGGCGGCTCAGGTTTTCGATTCATCGGGTAACACGATTTTTTCTGACGAGATTGGGGAGAATTATAATGGAACCTTTGATGAGAGAGTAGATCTAGGGCCCATGGACATACCTTCCGCGCAATACCACTATGTTCGTTACACTTACAGTGCGGACTCAATTGGCGGCTTTATTATTGGTGGTGACAGCGAGCCCACACACCTCGACCGGCTTGAATTTACAGTACCGGAACCCAGCAGCGCGCTGTTGTTGTTAACAGGCCTGGTTATTTCAGGCTTTTCTCTTTCGAAAAAAAAATACGCTAACGCTTAGATGTGACCGTCCGCACCTCGCCTGCAGGCGGGGTGCGCCGGGCAGGCAAACTATCCAAGGTACACACAGACATCCCAAGCATGTCGAGGGTTACCATTCATTTTATCCTCATTTTTATAGCCTGAAGAATACGGTCCCTGGCATGGTTAGAGTATTCAATCGATAATAGGGCATAGACACAGATGCCCATAGCGACCGGATCCGCAAGCCGCTTCATACAATCGACAAACCACTCGGGCCAGGGTGTCGAGTATATTTACACACAGGATAAGATCTAATCTACATAACAATCAAAACGCTAGATAACTTTTGTTAAAATTACCGAATACCACCCTTTTTATTAAGATGTGAACTGTCGATTACCTTGACAACAACTCAAGCACATTTTTAAAATCATTTAAATAATGAATAAAAACAGTAGATAACTTTCTTGGTAGGAATTATGAATGGATATCCTGTATATCTTCCGTATATCCGGTATATCCGTTACTAATTCAGACGGCCCCTATATCTAGTCAGACGACAAGGCGCCCTATCGGATATTGATGGTGTACACGGGCGCTTGATATGAATAGTATGATCAGCCCTTTGAGGGGGGGCAGCAAGCCGCCACCCACACAATGTCCGTAACCGTGCTGCATGAAGGGGAGTCAGCGACCCAGAATTGCATCTACCTCTTCCTGGCTGAGTACCTGTGCGCTGTAGGTGCCTTTTCCAACAATGGCCTCGATGGCCCTAACATAGCCACGTAGATGGCTTTCTGACCCGTTCAGCAACGACTTGTAGAGGTTGATGATATCGAGCTCGTCGGTGTAGACAAGTCCACACTGGTCGGCATTATCAATACCATTGTCCTGCTGAACAATCTCCTGTGGACAGCGACCGATATCCATCATGTCGAGCTCTTCGATAAAGGCCCCGATATAGAGCGCATCGAGCTCACTGGCAGAGGCTTTGTCGATCAGGTAATTATACTTTTCCGTAAAGTATTCGCCGTAGACATCGCCAGTAAAGACGCCTAAGTTATCGTTGGTATTGGGATCTTCCAGGCCATGCTGTTCCATGACCCCTTTGACGGCGTCGGTGTGACGTTGTTCGGAATCGTCGATATTGCCGAACACGATTGAATCAGGGTAGAGCATACCCAATTTGGTGTAGACATCCCGCGCCAGCTTCTCCTCCTCGCGCATGAAGGCAAGGTGAGTAGCCTCATTGAAGTCGAGTTCGGTTGTATCTGTGCTTTGTTGAAGCAGTTCAACCCCTCCAAGCATGTCGGTAGAAAACCTGCCACCAGCGGCTAGGGAGAATTCTGAAGAGACGATCAAAGAGAGGGATACAAGGGTGATAGTCGTTAGGATCCTTTTTGCAAACATAATAAAACTCCAGCTTTTTTGTCTTGACTGAGTGATTAATCGACAGGGCGGCGTCCAGTGGCTGGAGAATCATATAATTAGAAGACAGAGCTAAGCTGTATCAACCTGTTGCCGTGAGCAGTCCTTTCGAAACAATTGAAATACTTTTGGTAAACTTTTATACAGATACACTGATATACATAGCTGCATATCACAGATGAGCAAAGGCAGCGGTAAGGTATCCACCTGTTTTATATGATTATTTTAGTCTTGGGGCTTAGAAAAGTGGATATCGATCACAAATTGGAAAGTCTGTACTGTGTCAGGTGCGATCATACTGTGTCATGTTAGATATAGCCTGGCTATGGTACCACCCTGATCACTCTCATCGAGTTCAAACCGCCAGTTATTTAATTGACAGAGCTGAGCGACTATGGCTAATCCAAGACCGCTCCCCCCTGATGTCCTGTTGCGGGATTCTTCAAGCCGATGGAACGGCTGCAATACCACCTCTCTCTGATCCTTAGGTATTCCTGGTCCCTGATCAATGACTTCGATCTGTATCTGTCTCCCTTCCCGCCGGCAATTCACCTTCACCGGTCTACCGCGGCCATATCTGACTGCGTTATCGATGAAATTATTTAGCACCCGACGCAAGGCAGTCACCGGAAGATCGCGATAGATTGCTTCAGCGCATCTAAACTCTATATCCGCTTCGATAAAAGACGGGGTTTTGAGCAACAACTCGATCAATCCGCAAAGCTCGACTTGCTTGGTAATTTCATCTGCCCCCCCTTTACTCAATTGAAGTGCGGAGCTGATTATCTCGTTCATCTCATCGAGATCTGCTCGCAATCCGTCGATCAACTCGCCACTGGCCTTATCGTCAAGCAGTTCCAGCTCAAGCTGCATGCGTGCAATCGGGGTTCTCAAGTCATGGGAGATACCCGCCAACAACGTTGTCCTGTTTTTTATCAAAATGTCCAACTGCTGTTCCATCTGGTTAAAGTTACGGGTCAACTCAACCAGTTCCGTGCCCCCCTCTTCCGGCAAAGGCTCGCCTCGTTTTCCTTGTCCTATTTGGGTCGAGGCATGGGCCAGGGCCGCCAGTGGTTGCGTGACACGCCGTACCATGACTAACGAAGTCACAATCGCAATCAAAGTACCGGCAGCAACCATCAGGATCAACGTAAGCGGTATCCGGGTTGTAAAGCGCCGAATGTCAAAACCGACTCGCATCAGACGCCCGCCCATGGGGACATCCACCCAGCGAATGTGGGGCTGATTCGCATCGTACAGGATCTCGTGCCAGCGACCTGTCCGTTCCTTCATCGCCTGCTGAAAATCGAGTAAATAGCGGGGCGGCGATGGATCCGGCACTAATTTCCGTTTTGCCACAGCGATCATGATCTCATGATGCTCTCGCATCTCCCGCTCGAAATCAGGCCGGGTTTCAGGTGGCAGTTCGACCCAGATCTGTGTGGTCAAAACTGCCAATGCCGAGAGGTCATTGGCTACCCGTAGTGTCAACGGCGAGGTAACGAAGTAGATGACGAGCCCCAATGAGAAGAGCGAAAAAATCAAAAAGGCGAGTGTGAAAGCTTTGGCAGTTCGACCAAACAAGGTATCACTGACGGTAGGTAGCCTCACGATATTTCTTGATTGCCTTGAGGTGTAAAGATATAT
>JASFJX010000580.1:0-3458 GCA_050119385.1 Candidatus Thiodiazotropha sp.
CGCCATGACCGACCCCCTGGGCCAGCTGACCCACTACCGCTACGACGCCCTCGGACGTCTGCTGCAGATCACCTACCCCGACCGGGCCAATGAGCACTACGAATACGACCCCCAAGGCAACCTTATCGCCCACACCGACGCCAAGGGCCAAATCACCCGTTACCGTTACAACGGCCAGGGCCTGCCGGTGGAGCGCATCGATACCAAGGGGCAGATCCTCACCTACCGCTATGACACCGCCCTGCGTCTGGTCGAGCTGATCAACGCTAACACTGAAACCTACCGCTTCACCTATAACGAAGAGAGTCGCCTGGCCAGTGAAACCGGTTTTGACGGCAAGCTCACCACCTACCAATACGATGCCGCCGGGCAACTCAACGCCAGCGAAAGCGGTGGCGTGCGCACCGAATACCACCGGGATTCCCTGGGGCAGTTGCTGGCCAAAATCACCCCCGAGGGCCATAACCGCTACGCCTACGACCCCCTGGGCCGCCTCACCGCCGTACGCTCTCCCCAGGCAGAGCAACGCTTCGCCTATGACCCGGTAGGCCAGCTTATCGAAGAGCGTCACCGCTACATGCTCGAACCCGCTGTACCGCCCCAAGCGCAACAACCCAGCGCCGCCTTCAAGTTGCGCCATGAGTATGACCCCATGGGCAACCGCATCCGTAGCCTGCTGCCCAACGCCCGGGTGGTTGACACCCTGCGCTATGGCCCCGGCCATTGGCACGCCACCCACTGGTCCGGACACACCATCGTCGACCTCGAACGCGACAGCCTACACCGGGAGACCCAACGCGAACTCGGTCAGGCACAGGAACGCCTCAGTGCCAGCCGCGACTACGACCCCCAGTCACGCCTATCCGCCATGACAATCAACCAGGGCCGGAAAAAACTCCGCGAGCGCCGCTATCAATACGACCTGGAAGGCAACCTCACCCGCATCGACGACCGCCAGCAAGGTATCACCCGCTACGCCTACGACCCTTTGGGCCAACTGCTCAGTGCTGTCAAGCCCGATATCAAAGAAACCTTCGCCTTCGATCCCGCCGGGAATATGGTCGACAAGCTGGAGAAGGAGAAACTTAAGCGCGAGTCCGAAACAGAAGAACCACCCACACAGCCGACCGGCCTCGCCTATGTCCGCCACAATCGCCTGGAACATTTCAACAACATCGACTACGAGTACGACATCCAGGGCAATACAATCGTCAAGCGCCTCAATCCCCTGCCCGGTTTAACCACCGAGGCCGCCAACGAAACCGCCACCCTCGACTTTGTCTACGACCAGGAGAACCGGCTGGTTCAAGTACAAAAACACTACAGCCACGCCTGTATCACCGCCAACTACGTCTACGACGCCTTTGGAAGACGCATCGCCAAAACCGTCAGCGAAGCCTACTGGGAACAAGAGGATCAGAAAGACCAGGCCCTGGACAACGCCAAGGCAACCACGACCTGGTTCCTCTGGGACGGTGACAACCTGATCCAGGAGATCAAGCCAGACCAAACCGTCACCTACCTCTACGAACCCGAAAGCTTCGTCCCCCTGGCACGTATCGAGTCTGAGGAAGGCCAAGCCGACTACCATCCAGACAGCATCCACATTCCCCCGGTAGAAGCCTGGGAGATGCTCGAGGACCCGGCCAAGTGCGAGCACCATGTCAGGTGGTGGCAACGCGAACAGGCATGGCAGATCGAGCAGGCACACCAGACCCAATGGCAAGCTTGGCAACAGAAAGCCAAACAAAACGAAGCCAATGACCGCATCCACTACTACCACTGCGACCACCTGGGTACACCCCTGGAACTCTATGACGAAAACGGCCACGCGGTCTGGTCCGCGAGATACAAGAGCTGGGGCAAGATCTACCGCTACGAAGCCAAAGAGATCGATCAGCCGCTGAGGTTTCTGGGGCAGTATGAGGATGAAGAGACAGGGTTATACTATAATCGTTTCCGGTACTATGATGCGGATGCGGGAAGGTATATCACCCAGGACCCGATTGGGTTGGCGGGGGGATTAAATGCCTATGTCTATGGGCCGAATCCTACCGGGTGGGTTGATCCGTTTGGGTTGGCTAAGAAGTGTCCGCCTTGTGGTGAAGATCCAAAGAGGGCAAAGTCAAACCCAGAAAGAGGACGCTTTGATACGGAACACGATGGTCCACTTGGTTTTGATAAAGCTAACTCAGCAGCAAGAAAGAATGCTGGTAACCTAGGGCAAAATACTCAGAAAATGTTTGATCCTAAGACTGGGACTCAGATTGGCGAGATGTCAGCAGATGGCAAACGCGGATGGAGAATCGATGATGACCACCTAAACTGGTGGGATTGGACAGGTGGTAAGAAGGGCCAAGGAGGAAAATATGGTCACGAGTTTTTTCCAAAAAACCAATCAGGCCCTCATTCAGAGCATATCGGGTATGCACCATGGCAGTAAACTCTATTTTAGAGAATAGGTTCATTAAGTCTGTCGGTTTTTCGGTAGAGTCGGTACGTCTTGACCAGAAAGCAACGTTCAATCTACTTGAACATGTGAGAAGTAAGCAGAAGAACAACTGTTATAGAAAGCTTGTAGAGTACGATGCCTCCGACAAAGATCCTGATGAAGTAAAGGATTGGTTATATGGTTTATCCAAAAACAGTCTTGATGTCAGTGTGATATGGCTCAGTATCAATATTGGAGTTCGCATCGATTACCATTTGTTTGTACAGCATTACGATGATCTCTGGTACCCCTCGTCTGATGATATCTGGATTGTTAACAACGACATGCTAATTGAGCTTAATCACGAGGAAATTTTTAGCTTCTACGAGACATCCTAGTATCAAGTCTGAACTGCGATAAAAGTAACTGTAGAGCACCGCGCTTTTGTCATACGATGAGCCAAATTATTCATCATAAGATTTTGCCATTTTTTCCCGAATTTCCCACGCTACGATCATAAAAATTTTCCGCTCGATTTATTTCCTGCCGTACGTTCGTCCGTGCTTTTATCATAATGTGGAAAACTATGAGCATTCCGGCAGGTCGGATTGTCGTTTGCAGGGCAAAAAAAATGGGGCTGTACGACAGCCCCAATCACCTAATCTATTCAGCGGTCTGTTTTTTTCTGGCCATGAAGAAGGCAGGGAAAGGCAGGGACACCAGAAGGCAGGGAAAGGCAGGGGAAAGGCAGGGACACCCGAAAAAATGTTGCTTAAAAGTCACAGGTGCGATAGGGTTTAAACAAAGCATCGAAGACAACAAGGAGGTTGTAATGACACGAGCCCGCGAAAGCCTAGTTTGCCTGGAGTCCACCCCTTACTATCACTGTATCTCCCGCTGTGTACGCCGAGCCTGGCTATGCGGTGAAGATCCCTATACAGGCCAAAGCTTTGAGCACCGGCGTCAATGGGTGCTGGATCGACTACGGGAATTAGTAGATATATTCGCAATCGACTTGTTATCGTAC
>JASFJX010000581.1:0-3457 GCA_050119385.1 Candidatus Thiodiazotropha sp.
TCCTCCGCCAATACCTTGTTGACTTGGCGATGACGATTGATCAGTTTTTCTCCCTTGAAGGCGTCGCTCACCAGCACAACCTTGAAATGGGATTCGGAACCATCCGGCACATTGTGCATATGGCTTTCGTTGATCACCTCGAGATGTAGCGGTGAGAAGGCCGATTCAAGCTTCTGTTGTATGGATTGCTGGATGGTTGTCATGTGATTCCCTCAATCATTGTTAACTATTAACCCGGCAATTTAGTATAACCCGTTACAGTTTTAGGATTTCACGTACAAAGGGTATGGTCAGCCGTCTTTGTGCGGCCAGGGATGCCTGGTCAAGCCGTTCAATAAGCAGGGTCAGGAAGTGGATGTCCCTGGGAGTGCGCTGCAACAGAAAGGTGGCGATCTCCACGCTCATGGTCATGCCCCTGCGTTCGGCACTACTGATCAACAGGTCCAGGCGCTCATCATCATTTAAGGGAAACAGATGGTAGCAGGGGCCCCAGGTCAGTCTTGAGGCGAGATCGGCGAGTTGCATTGGTAGTTTCTTGGGTGGGCGGTCACTGGCTACGATCAGTCTCGCTTCCGTTTCACGCAACTGGTTATAGAGATTGAAGATCGCCAACTCCCAATCTTTTTTACCTGCCAAAACCTCCAGATCATCGAGACAGACCAGGGAGAAGGCTTCGAGTCCTTCCAACATGGCCGGCTCCAGGCCGTGTTCGGATTTGAAAGGCAGGTAGGCGGGTTGGCCCTGTTCCTGCTGCGCTTGATGGCAACAGGCCTGGAGTAGATGACTCTTGCCACAACCTGATGTCCCCCATAGATAGACAAAGGGGTCTGATCCACTGCGCAACCGGGATACCGCTTCGCCATTGCGTCCACTAATGTAAGTGGAGAAGTCGACACTGGGCCGGATAGTGAGGCTTAATGGAAGCTGAGTCGGCATGGGCTAAGTAGAATCAGGATGTAAGACGTTGCACGGTCTGCGCCATCCGTCTGCCTTGGGTCTTGCATATACGCTTCTCTTCATCAGTCAGCGGTAGCTTGCTGTCGCCACCAGCCAGATGGCTGGCTCCATAGGGTGTACCGCCACTTTGGGTATGTAGTAGGGCGGTTTCACTATAGGGAATCCCTTGTAGCAACATGCCATGGTGCAGCAGGGGGAGCATCATCGACAGCAGGGTTGTCTCCTGTCCGCCGTGCAGACTCGATGTCGAGGTGAAAACAGAGGCCGGCTTGTCGATCAGGGCGCCACTCATCCAGAGTTGACTGGTGGTGTCGAGGAAGTATTTCATAGGCGCGGCCATGTTGCCGAAACGGGTTGGACTGCCGAGAATCAAACCGTCACACACACGCAGATCGGCTTCAATGACATAAGGCGCACCGCTTTCCGGAATGCTGTCTTCAATGGCTTCACAATCCGTGGAAACCTCGGGTACCGTGCGTAGTTTGGCCGTTATCCCCGCCACCTCTTCAACACCTCGGGCGATGTTACGGGCCATTTCGGCAGTGGCGCCGTGACGGCTGTAGTAAAGAATCAATACTTGTGCCATAAATCTTGCCTGTCGTGTTATCTAGATCACTCTAGCCTGTCCCTTTACAGGATATCCAGGACCTTTTCGGGTGGCCGCCCGATTGCGGCTTTGCCGTTTTGAATGACGATCGGGCGTTCGATCAATTTTGGATTGGCGATCATCGCTTCGATAAGCTGATCCCGGCTGAGTGACGGATCATCCAGTTGCAGCGCCTTGTACTCTTTCTCCTTTTTGCGCATGAGGTCGCGTGGTTCCAACTCTAACATATCGAGAATCTGTTCAAGAGTGGCCTTGTCCGGTGGGGTTTTCAAATATTCAACCACATCCGGGTCGATACCTTTCTCCTGTAGCAGCTGCAGGGTCTGCCTGGACTTGCTGCAGCGTGGGTTGTGGTAGATTTCAACGCTCATAATCGATGACCTCTAGTCAAAGCCTACTGATTGATCGACTATATCCAGGGTCTTTACCTATTGCTACTTTGAGGCGCAGCGTTTGTATGGTCGATCAGGATTGTTTTCGAAGGCCTCACCGTCATTCACCAAGCTGCTGGTGTGGTGGATTGCCTCGTACTGAATTTGCCGTCATTGTATCCATACAGAGAGAATGGCTCCAGAATTGGTTGCCTGGTAAATCCGAATGTTTCACCCGGCCGCTTGAAAACAAACTAATTTGATGAAATGTTCAGATTGATAACATAACGGGATTCAGTGATGAAGCAGAATGATCTCAGCGATAGGGGATTTTCGGCAATCCGGCATATCAACGCCTTCCTGCGTCTGTGGTTACACCATTTCAGGCAAGATGGAGGGATTCGGCATGTGGCCGCATTGACCTATACCACACTCCTTTCACTGGTGCCGTTGATGACGGTGATGCTGGCGCTTTTTTCCATATTTCCCGTCTCGGAGAGAATTTCGGAACAGGTTGAAAACTTTCTGTTTCAGAATTTCGTCCCCGCGGCAGGGGAGGCTGTGCAGCAACATCTGAAAAATTTCAGTCAAAAGGCAGCGCAGCTTACCGGGGTGGGCTTCCTGTTTCTGATACTGGTGGCATTGCTGTTGATGAACAACATCGACAAGGCCTTCAATACCATATGGCACGTCAGGCGAAAACGTTCGCCACTTGCCCAGTTTACTGTCTATTGGGCAATTCTCTCCCTGGGACCGATATTGATTGCGATCAGTGTGGGTGTGACCTCCTATTTGGTATCGATTCCTTTTTTCAGCGAAGCGGAAACAGTGGCAATGGTGGGATCCAGGTTGCTGAGTATGATGCCGGTCATGATTTCGGCACTCGCGTTTACTTTGTTATTTGCCCTAGTGCCCAATCGCTCGGTAGTGCTGCATCACGCCCTTGCCGGCGGCGTCATAGCAGCACTTCTGTTTGAGGCTACAAAAAGGGGGTTTGCACTCTATATCACCACCTTTCCCACCTATGAGGCGATTTATGGGACGCTTTCAGTGATTCCTATTTTTCTTATTTGGATTTATTTGTCATGGTTGGTAACCCTAATGGGTGCGGAGTTTACCTACTGCCTTGGTATCTACCGCTATGATTGGCGTGAAAACATGCAGCAGCGAGGGGACAGGTTTTTACTGGCAGTGAATCTGCTGCAACAACTGCGAGAATCTCAACATCATGGCGTGTCTGCTACTACGCGCCAGTTGCAGGGGCAACTGCAGCACGCCACCGAAGAGCAACTCGACTCTATACTCCATACACTGCAGCAAGCCCATCTGGTATTGCGCTCAGACGATAAGGGTTGGGTGTTGGCGAGAGACCTTAGAGAGGTTACGCTGGCTGAACTTTACAATTCAGATGCTTATGTGTTGCCGAATTACCAGCTTGTGGAAATGGCGCCGGATAGATTGATGAAACTGATAACAAAGATCAATAACGATCTACAACAAACCATGGATCGGCCATTGGATG
>JASFJX010000582.1:0-3452 GCA_050119385.1 Candidatus Thiodiazotropha sp.
AATTTCTCATCCGTGGTCAGTGGGAATATTAAGTCATATTCCTGCTTGACCATAAACGAGTCAGTTGGCTGATCAAGTGTTTTGTGCCGCATGTCACTGAATTAAATGCTGACTGGTTGTATCTTAACAACAGGTACCTTGATAGGTCATGTTCAGGGGGCCAAGAATGCCCTTGGTCAAAGCGTAGCCCAAGGGCATGTCCGATGGGTGTGGCATGGACTCAATTGCGGTTCCTTTGGTTAAAGCCACAGCGCGGAGCAAGGGCATTCTTGGCGACCTAAATATCCTATTTACTATGATAGAGTGAAGTCAGCTTCAAGGAGATTCCAACCTCCCTCGTCACCCCTCAGTTTTTTTAACGCAGTTAAAAAAACATGGGGATTGCCCTGCGGCTTTTAACTGAGGCATAATTGAAAAGAGTAGAAACAAGTTCGGTGGGTCGTCAATACTTCTTACGGGATTTTGTTATTAGCGCACAAAAAAACACTCGCACCATTATCTGCTGCGAGTGTTTAATTCGTTCACATTGCCATCGCGAATACACCCGACATGGCAATATGAATCTACATTATGATTTCGATTTTCTATGCGCCAGCCCAAACAGACCAAGTAGACCAGGTCCGAACAACCATACGGCGGCTGGAATTGGAACAACGTTAACTTGTGCCTGCTCATAATCACTGAGTAGTTCATTATTACCAGCAAAAACGCCACAGGCGCCTGGAGCACACCCACTACCCGGTAACCCGAATGATATATCCGTCGTTCCGGTTGTAAGCGGTGTAAAAGTGATTTGCGCCAACTGAAAATCAGTTCCAACTCCAGCGTTTGATCCACCGAAGATAGAGTCAAGGATACCATCTGAAACAGCTCTAGTATCATTGACCATGGATATGTCCCAAGGTGGATTAGCAATGCTGATTCCAGTGTATTTGAGAATGGTAGGGTTCCAGTTTATGGTAATACCCACAGCATCGACTGATTCGGAAAATTCCGTACCATCGATCGTAATGGTGACTGGATCGTTAACGAAAATTTCGCTTGAAGATGGAAGGATACTTAATGTCGCAGTGTGGGCTGTGGTTGCAAAAAGACCCAATGCGCTTAAACCACAGATCACTTTAACTAGCTTATTCATAATCCGTATGTTCTCCCTACTTTATTGTAAATTCCCGAAATATGGGGTACCTCTATAAGCCCGGCCGTAGAAGCTCCACCCCATTCCATATGAAGATCCTATCACAATGTAAAAATGCATGATAGTGAGTCAATTAGGAGAGGGCTGACGATCCCATAATTAACAAGGTGTAAAAATATTATCGACCTGCATTATGATTTTTTATAATCGCTTTAAACCGCCCAAGTGGCGCTGACTAATGCAGGAAGTTAAACATCTTATTACGATAACGCTTTACCAGCTCACCCTGTCCGCCCAATAGCTCAAATATCCGCAACATCTCTTTCTGTGCTGCATTGTCACCGAAGCTACGATCCTTCTGCAGCAGAGTCATGAGCAACGCCAGTGCTCCTTCGAAATCGTTTTCCATCACCTTATGCGAGGCCAGCAAGTGGAGGGCCTCGCTGTCAGCCGGATTCACCTTTAGGCGTTTTTCGAGTTCCTCTGGGGGGGGGCTGTCTGCAGTTGCGCGATCGATTTCAATCCGTGCCAACATAGAGGCAACCTCCGGTGTGTTCCTCTCCTCATCGGGCAGTGCTTTGAGTAGTTTCTCGGCCTCGTCCAGCTTACCCAGGGTGGCCATGTATCGGGCATAGGAGAGCCTGACTCTGGGGCTTTCAGGGTCGATCTCGCTGGCCTGCTTGAGAAGAGCGCCGGCAGATTCCGCATCCCCCTGAAGCAGCAGGGCATCCGCCTTATTCAATAGGGCATCAGACTCGCGGGGAATGTGCTTGTCGAGAAAACTGCGAATCTCCGCTTCCGATAACGCCCCCATGAACTCATCCACTATCTGCCCCTGATGGAACAGCTTGACACTGGGGATGCTGCGCACCTGAAAATGGGCTGCTAGTTGCTGCTCCTGTTCGGTATTGACCTTTGCCACCAGGAATTTGCCCTGATATTCATCGGCCAGTTTTGCCAATGCAGGCATCAGGGCCTTGCAGGGATTACACCATTCGGCCCAGAAGTCGACCAGCACCGGCACATGCATGGAATTCTCCAATACCAGCTGTTGAAAACGGTCTGTGGTGACATCAAAGACAAAGGATTGGTCCGCCATACTGTGAGTGCTCCTGTGCGTCAGCCCATAAGTAAGTGGTGCCATTATACTGAATTCAAGCCAAAATGCTGGACTTGAAATCGCGATTCTCATGTCCCATTTAATGGATAAAACCACCCATTTGGAAGCAGAATCATGAGTGAAGCCCTACATATCGTCTGTCCCCACTGTGATGGCATCAACCGAGTCCCCGCCGAGCGGCTGCGGGATGGGGCGAAATGCGGCAAATGCCATCGTCCTCTTTTCACCGGTCAGCCCCTGGCATTGAATGAGGTACGCTTTGCGCGCCATGCACAAAAGAGTGATATCCCATTGTTAATCGACTTCTGGGCTCCCTGGTGCGGCCCATGTCGTATGATGGCCCCGGCCTTCGAGCAGGCGGCCGCTCAGCTGGAACCGGCAGTCAGGTTAGCCAAGGTCAATACCGAAGAGGCACAGCAGCTCGGCGCCCGCTTCGCCATCCGTAGCATCCCCACGCTGTTGTTGATGCATGACGGCAAAGAGGTCGCCCGTCAGGCGGGGGCGATGGATCAGGGGGGTATAGTGGGCTGGACTCGTCAAAATCTTGCAGGATAGGGAACGACTCGAAATTGTGAACTGGACAGGTAATTTTTAACACATATAAGGGGCAATGATATTGTAAACTGGCGGTTCGTTGATAATGTCAAAGGAGTTAGACAGTCGCCATCCGGGATCAGGATGTTCGATGTAAATACGGAATGGATACTGGCCTCAACACCCTTATCGCTATTGCGCGCTTCCACCAGCTTCCCGCCGAACCGGAGCAGATTGCCCATCAATTTGGCAAACCCGGCCTGCCCTTTTTCGATAGCGAACTGCTATTGGCAGCCAAGGCCCTCACGCTAAAGGCCAAACGGCTGAAACCTTCATTGCCTGAGCTGGATAACAGCGTACTGCCTGCTATTGCAAAGCTTAAGGATGGTAGCTACATCATACTCGCCCGAGTCGCCAAAGCGGATCCGTCTGGGGATCAGCAGCAAGCACAACCGGGTGTATTGGTGCATGACCTTCGTGAAAACAGCCCGAAAAATATGGATCTGGAATCATTCAACGCCATCTGGTCGGGTGAACTGATTCTGTTGGCCAGAAGGCAAGGGTTGGGTGAGAGCCTGCAGCAGAAATTCGATATCTCGTGGTTCATTCCCTCTCTGGTCAAATATCGTAAGATATTCACTGAGGTGTTGATTGCCTCGT
>JASFJX010000583.1:0-3451 GCA_050119385.1 Candidatus Thiodiazotropha sp.
GTTCGCTGGTCTCCGGTCATCCCGACAGCTTCGAAGTGGGCTGCAGCCACAGTTGGCAGACCCGCATGGTGTGGGATCCACGCACCGAGCACTTCGTCATGGTCTGCGCCACTGACAACGACTGCCGCATCGCCCAGCCCAACCCCTACCGCACGGTGGCGGGAGGCAACTGCGACGGCACCCTGTACGGCGGCGACCTGGTACTCTCCAGCAACGAGGGCTATTGGACCGCCTGGAGCCAGGGCGGAGAGGCGCGACTGGAGCACTTCACCACCGGTGAGTCGGATACCAGTATCTCCACCGGGGCCAGCACGAGTCATCCCCACCTGGTCAGTTACGGCAAGGAGCGGATGCTGCTGGCTTGGGAGTCGGGCTCATCCATGGCCGCACAGGTCTATGACTCGGGCAGCGGTCAGGCGGTGGGCGAGCAGTTCACCATCGATGTGCCTGACCACAACTATCAAGCCTTTAAGGCCTACCCGGACGGCAGTGTGGCCTACCCGGCGGCGGGAAGCAGCAACACCTCGATCCGGATAGGACGAGTGATGCCTTGTGACAACTAAAGAATGTAAAAAAGGATCGAAAGATGAAAAACACAAACAACACTAAGGACTGCTCGAGATTATTTGAAAAAATAAAAAGCCTCAATAAAGAAAAGAAGGCATATCGTTCGAAAGCGATATTTAATTGGAAAATACGTAAGAAACTAGAGGAATGGCTTATTAAGACTAGACAAGAGCGCAATAATGCAAATCTCATGCTAAGAGAGGCACTACACACCCTACAAGAGTTTCAGAACGAATTACAGCACAAGATAATATCCAAGGAAGAAGCGTGGAAAAAGGCCTCAAAATCAAACACAGAATTAGAAGCAATGAAACAGCAGTTCATTTCTCTCAATTCTCAATTTCAGCAAAAGGTTTCTGATCTGCAGAATCAAATACAGCATCAAGCAGAGTCCGATGTCGCCGTTAAACAAAGAGAAACTGAAGAAAACAAAAAACTGCAAAAAGCCTTAAATGAAGCATCAAATAAACTCAATGCAAAAGATTTAACCATAAGAAAGCTTAGAAATCAGAAAAAAGTATTATGTAAGGAAAAAATATACTTAAAAAACAAGATTTATCAACAAGCAAAAATGCACAAGGTTCGCACGGCAAAACAAAAAGTCAAACTTGCCTCGACAAGCAGAAAAATAGATTTATTAAAAGCCGAATATGCAAAACTAAACAGCTCAGACTCAAAGACAAAGCGGCAGGCGAATACAGATAAAGACTATATTGTTAAGCAATTACTCGAAACGATAAAAACAATGAAAACAAAAATAAACAAGACCGAAAAGCAAGTCAGCCACTACAACAAACTTAAACGCGACAGACAAGCTCAAGAGTCTACCATTAAGACATTAAACAGCGATCTTGACAAATCAAACAAGGAGAAAACACTTTTAAAAAACGAGAGAAACAGATTAGTCAGAGAAATACGCGAACTCAAAGGCGGAAAACTTTACACCCCACCCACACACAAGACTCCCCATAAAAAAGCAAGTTTATCTATGAAAATGTTACAACTCTAAACAGACGATATTTCAGCAATTAGATTAATATCCAAACATAGGTTTCATTTATTAACTATTCATGGTTTTACCCAGTTATTGGCTTTATTTTATTCCTTTCAATCAAGCAACCAAGTGACAGGCGATCATAGGCGGCATTGCAAGCTTTATCGATTTAGCATTGCCACCACCTCGACATAACTCCATCTAGAGATAGCTATATGTTAAGGTTCGCACTGACTTCAAAATGCTATAAACTGAAATTCGCTATATTTATGGCAATTGCTTAATGCAAAGTTCACATATAATTAAGCATACATCAATTAATTAAGCTTAACTTAATGTAACTGTGATTCATTTCATAGTCTATTTTGACCATTATTCATATCATCACTATACGGATTATATAGCATGGTTCTTGAAGGGATATCAGCAGAAATGTAGTCATATCACGATTGCGAAGCATTGAAAGCTGACCCCGTATAGGAAGCTTTATTGTTTATTCAGCACTCTAGGACCTAAGTCTTCACGGAGCGCTAGCAAGCAAAGGATGTTTTACTTAATCTAACGGCTCCTGGGTCGTAGTCTATTGACAACATCGTTCGCTTTTATCGCCCACAGAAAGGTCCGCTTCATGAGCGTTACTGCCATGAGTAATCCGGCTACCCATTTTTTTCGTCAGGGAGAGATGGTGCCGCGTCAATTGGCGCAAACAAGACACTGTTTTGGACGCGTGGGCACTCAACGAATTGCTGCACAGTCTCTTTCGGCAAGGCAAATCTAGCGCCGTCAGTGACCACAGAAAGCAAACAATTCGACAATCCCGCGTCATTGAATTCAGGCTAAGAATGTTCTGAGAAGAAGGCTTAGTAACAGGCAATGGAACAATAGAGGGTAATGTATGGCCTATCCGGCGGCGGGATGCAGCACAACCTCGCCCTGGATAGCTTGGGTGACCCCCCCTTTTGCAACTGATGTGAGTCACCCATTGATGACTAATTGCCGATTGAGAGATTAGATGCTCCCCGCCAGAGGAGCGTCGAACAAACATTCTGACTAGGACAGATTAAGTATGAAAAAGAAGTATTTATATCAAACGGGCGGTCTTCTTTCGCTTGTTTTCAATCCGAAGCATGCATTCATTGCCGGAAGCCTTCTAACAATTATTTCATTAGTCGGTCTACCTGTTTCCGCCCAGGCGGAAAACTGTACCGAGGCCCAGGTTATTAATGGGAGCTGCGTCGAATCGGAATCAACGCCGATATCGACTACGGAGCCTTCTGCGGAAGTGAATGCGAAACTGACTGTAGAGCAGACTTCGGAGTCATCTATCTTTGATTGGAACAGTTGGTGGGAGAGCTTCTGGGACTTCGTTAACAAGTTCTTAGAAATGTATGAACCGATTACGGATCCGATTACGGAACCGACTCCGGAACCGACAGCAATACCGACAGCAACACCGACAGCAACACCGACAGCAACACCGACAGCAACACCGACAGCGGAGCCTACTTCGGAACCCACCGCAGAACCCACTTCGGAACCGACAGCGGAGCCTACTTCGGAACCGATCGCAGAGCCTACTTCGGAGCCGACCGCAGAGCCTACTTCGGAGCCCACCGCAGAACCTACTTCGGAGCCCACCGCAGAACCTACTTCGGAGCCCACCACAGAGCCAACCCCGACACCTGAACCGGCAACTGATGGCATGTTCCGCGTCAATGACGAGGGTGAGATCACCAAGAATGGTGTTGAAATGCCGATTCACTGTGGTGCTTGGTTTGGCCTGGAAGGACAGCATGAGCCACCGGATGCAGAACACAACCCGGGCGGTGCGCCGTTAGAGCTCTATGTGGGCAACATGTGGTGGAATCCGACAGGGCGTACCATTCAGCA
>JASFJX010000584.1:0-3449 GCA_050119385.1 Candidatus Thiodiazotropha sp.
GTGGATAATGGTGAAACTGTTGTTTTGGGTGGTGTTTTTGAACGAAATAAATCGGATAACACAGAGAAAGTGCCATTCTTTGGAGATATTCCTTATGCTGGCGTTCTCTTCAGGCGAAATGAAAAAGAAGATGCCAATAGTGAATTGCTGATTTTTGTTACACCAAAGATTCTTAAGGAGACATTGACTGTTCGTTGATTGTTTCTCGAATAGACCCATCAAGGCGCACCATCTGGTGCGCCTTTTTTGTTTGGACTAATGGTGACGGTTTGAGATACTCGGCTATATATTCAGTAGCTCCAATCGCTAGTAAATGTTTACTTATTTGCGTTCTTAGGTTGAGTTTGAAAAGCTAAGTGAGAAAAAAGGCAATGTTGTTCTATCTATACCAGAGAAAATCGTTTTATGTTGGGACCTTATAGCGTGGAAGTTTGTGACGGGTAAGTATGCGCATACAAAATCTCTTTTTAATCGGTCCGATGGGGGCGGGAAAGACGACTGTGGGTAAGCAGCTTGCAGAGTTTCTTCACATGAGTTTTATCGATTCCGACCATGAGATTCAGCGTCGCACAGGTGTCGATATCCCAACGATTTTCGAATTTGAAGGGGAGGACGGATTTCGTCAGCGTGAGAGTGCCGTGATCCATGAGTTGACTGCGCGAGAGGGGGTCGTGTTAGCGACTGGCGGTGGTGTTATCATGCGTGAGCAGAATCGCAAGCTACTCTCGGCTCGGGGGGTTGTTGTCTATTTACGCTGCTCGGTTCGTCAACAATATGAGCGTACCCATAGAGATAAGAACAGGCCGCTGTTGAGTACTCCCGATCCCATGGCTAGGTTAAAGGAGCTAATGGCAGTACGGGACCCGTATTACAGAGAGACGGCAGATATTATCGTGAGTACTGAAGGTCGAAATACACAATCAGTCGTTCAGGACATCCGCAGGCAGCTTGATGATATGAAGCAATGAATCTTTCAATACGACATGTTCGGTTGCCGATAAATACGGGTTTAATGAAGTGAGTAAATGTGAATGTAAATTGGATGTAGATCTTGGTGAACGGAGTTATCCGATTTTTATCGGTGAGGGGATCTATGGCGATGCAAGCTATTACGAGGAAGTTATCACTGGTAGCCAGGTAATGATTGTCAGCAACGAGACAATCGCGCCTATCTACCTGGATAAGACAATCGCGGCCCTGTCAGGTTACGAAGTAAAGAGTTGCATACTGCCGGATGGCGAGGAGTTCAAAACACTCGAGGTGCTTAACCGGGTCTATACCGCACTGCTCAAGGGACGTTTTACTAGAAAATCTACATTGGTAGCGCTAGGCGGTGGTGTGATTGGTGATATGACCGGTTTTGCCGCGGCTACATATCAACGCGGTGTAGAATTCATACAGGTACCTACCACATTGCTATCACAGGTCGACTCATCTGTCGGTGGCAAAACGGGAGTCAATCATCTCCTGGGTAAGAATATGATAGGTGCCTTCTATCAGCCACGTCTGGTGTTGGCGGATACCTCAACTCTGAATACCCTGGATGACAGACAGCTCTCTTCGGGGTTGGCTGAGGTAATCAAATATGGATTGATTGTTGATGCCGAGTTTTTTTCCTGGCTTGAAGAGAACATGGAGCGACTGCTTGCCCGGGATCCGGTCTCTCTCGCTTATGCGATCCAGCGGTCATGCCGGTGTAAGGCTGATGTGGTTGAAGCCGATGAGAAGGAAGCGGGGCAACGGGCGCTACTCAACTTAGGCCATACGTTCGGCCATGCCATCGAGACGGGTATGGGGTATGGTGAATGGTTGCATGGTGAGGCCGTTGCTACCGGCATGTGTATGGCGGCAGATATGTCAAGGCGAGAGGGGTGGTTGTCGGAACAATCTTGTGATCGTATCCATCAAATGATAGAACGGGCAAAACTACCAACAGTACCGCCCAATGTACTCACTGCTGAGCGATTTCTTGAATTGATGGCAGTCGATAAAAAAGTGCTGGACGGCCGACTGCGGCTCGTACTCCTGAAAGAGATCGGCAGCGCTTTTGTGACGGATGAGTTTAGGATGCATAATCTTAACGACACCCTGTCTCATTACGGCAGGTGATTGCCTCTTGTAGGGGAGTACAGGTATGTCAGATGCCAACGATTTTTTTTCCACAACGGAGGTGAGCGCACGGCTTGATCTGGTGCGTCATTTAATTGAGAACAGCGAGATGGTTCCGTTGGTTAGAGGGCCGTCGGGTATTGGCAAGACGCTACTTGCTACGAAGCTCCAGCAGTTGGCGCCAGAGAATTGGTCCGTTTGCCATTTTGAAGCCGATCCTACGATGCAGCCGGAACGCATGTTGGCAACTGTCGCGCGCTGTAGCGGGTTACCGGATATTACCGGCGAATTACTGCAACGTTTAGGGGAAAGGTTTGAAGTCTTGCGTAAGCGGGGGCGGGTTCCGGTGCTGTTGGTGGATGATGCGCATTTACTACCGCCAACGAGCCTGATCACACTTCTGCGTCTGTTCGAAAGACAGCTGGATGGCGTGCGTCTTGTCAGTATTGTGTTGTTCGCTGATGAGCAGATTGATCTGCTACTCTCGACCCCTCAACTCCAAGTAATGTCCCCCCAAGCGATCCAGGTTATCGATCTGCCGGCGTTGACTCGTCAAGAGGCAACTGCCTACATGCAGTTTCTTTTTAATAACGAAGGCTTATCTGAGAAACTTGCCCTGGACGAGGCTAAGTTGAACCGAATCTACAGGGAAACAAAAGGTATTCCGGGTCTATTGGCGGCCGCAATGCTCAACGCAGTGGGTGAATATGATAGCGACAAACGAGCAGGCGCCTTTCTGACAGGTTATAAAAAGCAGTTGCTTATCGGTGGGCTGCCACTGTTGCTCGTGGTGTTGTTATTTATCTGGATCGCTTCGCAAATTGAGTCTGTACCGGAATCGATACACGACAGGCAGGTGGTAGAGAAAGCGATAGAACCGCTGCCGGATCCTGCAACACTCCCTCAGCCTGAAATTGTGGGGCCTGAGGTGGCACAGACAGAAACTGCTCCTCCAACGTTGCCGGAGAGCCTAGTTGAGCAGAGTATTGAGATGGTGCCTGAAGTGCCAGTTGATGCAGTCAAGGAACCCATCGAGATGGCGATGGGTGATGTTGCATCCGATTCAGGAACGGAAGATAAAGCGCCAGCGATTTCTACCCCGGTGGTTGCCCTACAACCCTCCATCCCGGAGCAGATTGTCACCCCTGTGGTTGAAAGCGATGACAGGCAACAGCAACCTGATCTGAGTCCCCCTCAGGTTGCAGACGAAGTAGATCCAAAAACGCTTACTGAGAACCAGATTAAAGAAGAAGCTACCGATGAAGCTGAAACCCCGAAAGTCGCTGAAGCCCAAAAGGTAGTTGAACCTGCAAAGCCAGTTGAAGAGGAGGTTAAGGACG
>JASFJX010000585.1:0-3443 GCA_050119385.1 Candidatus Thiodiazotropha sp.
CTTCAATCGAAACACCTACCCGTCCGCCAGAAGGGGTATAGCGAATGGCATTGTCGATCAAATTACGAATCAAAACCTGCAACGCAGAACCATTTCCCAATACCAAAACACCCTCTTGCACACCTATGTACGAGAGATCGATATCGCGATCGAGGGCATGTTGACCGATCTCCGAAAGCACCTCCAATACCTGCTTGCACAGATCAACCTGTTGCAGGTGTATCATACTCATGCTCTGACTCTCCATACGCGCCAGCGTAAGGAGCTGCTCCAGCAGGTGGCTGGTGCGGTCGACACCTCTGACAACCTGCTCCAAAAATACCTGATGTTCCCCGTCGTGATCACTTAGTTGTTTAGCTTGCGCCGTCGCCTTGAGAGCCGCTAGGGGTGTACGTAATTCATGGGCGGCATCGGCAGTGAATTGTCGCTCGTTGTCCAAGGCCTTCTGAACGCGCGTAAAAAGCCGGTTCAGGGACTCCACCATCGTCACCACCTCGTGAGGCACAGCCTCCGGTGAGATCGGCACCAGGGAGTTGGGATCCCGTCGCTCGACCTTGACCGCAATCTGTTTCAACGGCTTTAAGCCATTGCTGACGGTGAACCATATGAGCAGAGCGATAAATGGCAATGCCGCTAACAGCGGCCAGAGGCTGTTGAAGACGATATACTCAACCGTCTCCTGGCGTACGGCATACTGTTCACCTACTTGGACACGCAGTTTCGATGCCGGCTCCAGCAGACCGAAGGTACGCCAGAGCCGCCCCTCCATCATGCGTTCACTGAAGCCAAGTGTGAACTCATCGAAAGTGACCGGCATATTGGAACGCAATAAAACCTTATCGTTGACATCGATTATGATAAAGGCAATCTTCGATTCGTAGCGGTGCCCCGGTATGCTTTTCTGGTCGATCAGCACAAGGTAATCCTGTGCCTCTTGATTTGCCAAGTATTCATTGATCAGTTGGCGAAACAAGGGTGAACGCTCGATCAGCTCCCGTCCCGCCTCCTCGAGCAATTGCTGCAAGTCACGCCTGACCCTCAACTCCTCCTCCGCTTCATGGGTCATGAGCGTGGCCAGCACCCGAGACTGCTGAGCCAGTGCGGCATCGTAGATCTCCTCAACTTCTTCATAGGCAGCGATATAGACGAAACCGATTGCACCTACCCAGCTGATGACGATCGCCGATATCAGGCGGATCAGCAGACGGCGACGGATGGACAAAGGCATCGGCATCAACGATCGGCACGCGCGATGCTGTAGCCGACCCCTCGCACGGTTTTGATCAGCGTCTTGCCAAGCTTCTTACGCAGGTGGTGGATATAGACCTCGAGCGCATTGCTCTCCACCCCTTCATCCCAGCCATAGAGGCTCTCCTCGAGGAACTGGCGTGAGAGGATACGTCCAGAGTTTGTCACCAAGGTCTCCAATAGTGCGTACTCATAACTGCTGAGTGTGACCGGCTGGCCATCCAGAATTACCTCCCTGGAAGCGGGGTTGAGTAGGAGTGCACCGTGTTCGATGAGCGGTGCCGCCCTGCCTTCGCGCCGCCGGGTAATGGCACGCAGACGCGCATTGACCTCCAACAGGTCGAAAGGTTTGACCACATAGTCGTCGGCGCCCAGGTCGAGCCCTTCGATGCGGGAATCCAAGGTATCGCGTGCCGTCAACACCAGTACGGGCAAGTCGCGCTTACCAGCACGCAGCTGTTTGAGGATCGTCAGGCCATCGACCATTGGCAGACCCAGGTCGAGAATCAACACGTCCAGGCTCTCGGAATCGAGCGCCTGCTGGGCCGCTGCACCGTCTTGTACCCAGTCCACTGTATGCCCAAGCTGCTTCAGGCCGAACACAAGCCCCTCTCCCAACTGTCGGTCGTCTTCGGCTAAAAGGATTCGCATAAGGTCTCTCGTTGCATTGACCCGAAAATTTCATCCGGGTTAATGTTCGGCCCGTTTGAGCCTGGCCATGGCGGCTTCTATCTCTGCACGACGACCGGCATCCGCGACAGGCCGGTCTTCACGGGGAGGCGCTGCCAAGGCCCGCTCGAAAGCGGCAGCCGCCTCTTTGTACGCCTTTTCCTGCAGCAGGAAATCTCCGTAGAAATAGTTGGGGTCGATACCGTCGGGATTCACCGCCAGGGCCTTTTTCAGGTAACGTTCCGCCTTGTCGTCATCACCAAAACCGATCGGCCAGCCCGGTACCTGATAGTAGAGGCTGCCGAGGGAGGTGTAAACCGAGCCCTGGAGGACCTCCGGATCTATCGCCTCTGCTCTCTCCAGTAGTTTTTTCGCCTGCTTGACCAGCGACAAGGCACCCAGCCCACCCTTCTCACCGGCGGTGGTCGAAAGAATGATCGCCTGCCAGACCAGCGGTTCTGCCTCGCCCGGATGGGACGCCACCAACACTCTGGCCTGCTCATTCAACAGCTCCAGTGCCTTGACCCGCTGATTCTCAGGCAGCTGGTACTTTATCTTGGCCCAGGATTCACTCAATGCCAACAGCTCTGGCGAAATTCCGGCCATGGCCGATACAGAATGCAACGCGAACAGTGCGATCAACCATTGAAACACTCTCTTTTTCATGACATACCCTCTTTGGCAAAAGCCATCATTTTGTGATTCTGCTTCTTCATCGCCCCGTCGACCAGTCTCGGCAACAGGGCGTTGATACGTACGAACAGTGATTCGGGAAATCCGAGGTAGATATCCTTCCGCTCCTTCTTGATCCCCTCGACGATCCTGTCAGCAACCCATGCCGGTTCATCCATGTTCATCTTGACCGCTTCGGCCATACGGTAGATCGTCGAGGAGTTGAGCTTGGTTTTGACCGCTCGCGGTGCCACATAGGTAACCCCGACACCTGTATCCTCAAGTTCGCGGCGCAGGGCCTCCGAGAAACCCCGCAGCCCGAATTTACTGGTCGAATAGGCGGCGAACCAGGCAAAGGCGATGGATCCGAAGGTTGAGCCAACGTTGACGATACGTCCCTTGCCCTGATCAAGCATATATTGCAGTACCTGCCGGGTCAGCTGCATCGGTACCAGGGTGTTGAGCTGTACGATCCGGTTAATCATCTCCGGGTCTTCATCGGCGAAGGGACGAAAACTGAGTTGTCCGGCATTGTTGATGAGGATGTCGATACCACCTAACTGCCCCATAGCCTCGCCAAGCACAGCCGAACGCGCCTGTGCATCCAGCAAATCGACCGGGCAGAGCAAGGGTTCATACTCTGTGTTTCCTATCCGCTCCCGCGTCTGGCACAGGGCGCTTTCACTACGACCCAGCAAGGCCAGTCTGGCCCCTTGCGCCGCCAGACCGATAGCTAGTTCCGAACCGATACCGCCACCGGCACCGGTCAGGATCACTCGGGCTGCATCAAGTTTCATCATGGATGCTCTCCTGATAATGTGTTTTCAATTGGAATTTCCAGCCTCTACCCAGCG
>JASFJX010000586.1:0-3442 GCA_050119385.1 Candidatus Thiodiazotropha sp.
CCGGCGTATACACCTCGGTAACCAACAGGCTGTCGGCAACATCGTCATTTTCCATTGCGATATTATTGATGTAGCGCTTGTTCGTTCCCTTGCCGCGCTCCATTAACTGAATCTTGGTCGGATCGATCAGCGCAGCCTTATGCCCACCTTTGTAGGGGGCAGAGCAAACACCAAGGGTACAGTCTGTCGTCGCATCGGCTTTCCACTCCCTTGAACCTGGAACATAAACGCAATGGGGAGGCTTCTTTTCAAACACATTCATGCGCTCACCGATTTCGCCGAAGCGCTCACCATCGACATCGATTCTCGCCTTTCCCTCGACAAGCACCAGAATCACTTCACGATCTCCAGTCAACTCACTGCATGATTCGCCCGCGTTAAGCCGATACAGGTTGAATCCGACATATTTCCATTGGGCGGAGCGGGGCGTAATCTCATGGACCTTGCCATGGTCCCCTTGTACCCTGCAGAGTAAATCAGCCATGGTTACTGCCTCGTTGATTATTCTTTATCAAGCCCACAAGCCCGGGCTTTGGTTTTTAACGTTTTAAGCCCCAGCGACTGGTAGTGAACCGGATCGCGAACACTGGAATCCTGTTCGGCTTCGATGACCAGCCAACCGCTATAGCCGGCATCCGCCGCGACTTTCAATACCGCATCGAAATCCACCGCACCCTCATCATCTCCCGGCACCGTGAACACACCCCGGCGTACGCCCTCAATGAATGGCAGGCCCTCGTCCCAGACCTGCCGCATAATAGCCGGCCTGACGTTCTTGGCATGTAAATGACCGAGACGCCCGACGTGGCGTGCCAGAACCTCGGCCGGATTGCCGCCACCAAAATAGCAATGACCGGTATCGAACAGCAGTTTGGTGGCAGGACCGGTATGCTGCATGAACAGATCATACTCTTCGGGTGTTTGCACGATTGTGCCCATGTGCGGATGGTAAACCAGATCGAGGCCGCGTGATTTGGTGTACTCGGCAATGGCTTCTACCTTTTCACCGAATCGCGGCCACTCATCCAGCGCCAGGATCGGGCGTTGGCTCAAGGGCGTATCCGCCGCACCGTGAATACTGTTCGAGGTTTCACAGGCGATGCATACCTGGCAACCCATCGCCAATAAGCGATCTAAATGGGCATCGATCGAAGCCTTTTCCTCTTCGACACTGATATCCAGAAGATTCAAACTATACCAGGCGGAAACGAAGTCGAGACCGTTGGGTTGCAGTTTCTGTTTCAGCTCTTGCGGATCCTGCGGAAACTTGTGGCCGTTCTCGATACCATCGAATCCGATCTCACCGGCTTCCCGCAGACATTGCTCCAGTGATATATGTGCGCCGATGCTCTGATCATCGTCATTGGACCAGGCGATAGGGTTCGTGCCATAACGAATCATTGATTGTTCCTCTGTTGTAAGGCCTGTTCGTAGTCTTTGCGTTTTTCTTTAACCTCGTCGCGTTCGGACACTTCAGGGACAGCGACCTCCCACCAGGCACCGCCTTGGGCTGTGCTTGGATAGGGATCAGTGTCGATCACGATGACGAATACATTGTTTGATGCCCTGGCTTGCGCGAGCGCTTGTTCCAGTTCATCGATAGTCCCTGCCTTGAGGGCTTCGGCTCCCATGCTCGCGGCATGGGCGACAAAATCGATATGGGACGGATTGACATGCTCGGCATGATCGAGCAGGTTGTTGAACTCGGCGCCACCGGTACCCATCTGCAGGCGGTTGATACAACCAAAGCCACGGTTATCGGTGATCACGATGGTGATCTTGACTCCGAGCATGACTGCCGTTGCCAGCTCGGAATTCATCATCATGTAACTGCCATCACCAAGCATGCAAATGACATCGCGTTGCGGTTGCGCCATCTTGATACCCATCGCGCCGGCAATCTCATAACCCATGCAGGAATAACCGTATTCCATGTGGTAACTGCCCGGTTTGCCCGCCTTCCACAGCTTGTGCAACTCTCCTGGCATGGTGCCGGCGGCACACATGACAACAGTGTTCTCCTGTGCCGCCCGTTGTACCGCACCGATGACCTGCATATCGGTCGGCAAACCGCTGTCGTCACCGGGCTTATCGGTCAGCGGATCGACTGCGTTGAACCAGTCGGTTTTGAGCGAGGTCGCCGGCTCCTCGGCGCGGTAATCGGCAAGCGCACTGGAAAGCTGCTGCAGGCCAATCAGGGCATCGCATTGCAAAGGCTCGGCATCGTGTTTGTAGGCATCGAAGCTGGCGATATTCAACGAAATCAGCGGCGCATGGCCGAACAGGCTACGGCTCGCGGTGGTGAAATCCTGAAAGCGCGTGCCCACACCAATGACCAGATCGGCCGACTGACAAATCGTATTCGCACTACTACAGCCGGTAACACCGACCGGGCCGAAGTTCAGGGGATGATCCCAAGGCAGCGCCGATTTTCCGGCTTGGGTTTCAACAATGGGTATGCGGTGTTTTTCGACAAATGTCTTAAGCACATCGGTCGCCTGGCTGTAGTGCACGCCGCCACCGGCAACAATGACCGGGTTGTGTGCACGGCGGATCTGCCCGGCTATCCTTTCCATTTCTTGGAGATCGGGCTGTAGGCGCTGGTAGCGCCAAACGCGCTCTTCAAAGAAAGAGAGTGGATAATCGAAAGCCTCCGCCTGTACATCCTGGCAGAATGCCAGTGTCACCGGACCGCAGGCCGCCGGGTCGGTCAAGGTCGCCATCGCCCTTGGCAAAGCGGTCAGGATATGTTCCGGACGGGAGATACGATCGAAATAACGACTGACCGGACGGAAGCAATCGTTGGCACTGACCGTGCCGTCACTAAAATCCTCAACCTGTTGCAACACCGGATCAGGTGCCCGACTGGCGAACACATCCCCCGGCAGGAATAATACCGGCAGGCGGTTGACATGGGCCAACGCAGCCGCGGTGACCATATTGGTCGCGCCGGGACCGATGCTCGAGGTCACCGCCATCGCGCGCTGACGCTGTGACTGCTTGGCATAAGCGATCGCCGCATGGGCCATACCCTGTTCGTTGTGGCCACGGTAGGTCGGCAACAGCTCGCGATAACCGCGCAACGCCTCGCCGAGTCCGGCGACATTGCCATGACCGAAAATCGCCCAAATCCCGGCGAAATAGCGCTCGCCGTTTTCGTTCATTTGTGCAGCCAGGTAGCGAACGGTAGCCTGCGCGGCGGTTAAGCGAATGTATTTCATGAATTGACTCCTGCATCATCACGGGACCTGTCCCAGATCCGGCAAAGCTCAAGGTATTTTTCACTCATCTGTTGTACTGCCGACTGATCATCGACCTGACCTGCCAGCCAGGCATGCGCCACATCGGAAAAGATAGTCCGCCCGACGGCAAAACCTTTGACCAACGGTTGCGCTGCCGCGAGTTTAAAACTGGCCTGCAGTTCCTCCATCGGCGCATCGAG
>JASFJX010000587.1:0-3437 GCA_050119385.1 Candidatus Thiodiazotropha sp.
ACCACCACCACCAGAGCTTCGCTTTGGCTTATCCATCGCTTCATTTATTCTCAAGTCACGCCCTTGAAAATCCTTTCCATTGAGCTGGGAGATAGCCTTTTCAGCATCACCTTGGTTCATTTCAACAAAGGCAAATCCTCTTGAGCGGCGGGTTTCTCGATCGAGAATAAGGTTTGCCGACTGCACCTCTCCAATGCCTGAGAAAAGTTCCCGGACATCCTCTTCTGTGGCAGACCAAGGGAGGTTGCCAACATATAATTTAGTCATTTATCAACATTCCTAACAAATAATTTTTATATGTTCAGGGCCTGAAGGTCCAATGCCTGCCAAGCAGACCGTGAACGCTAAAAAGGCATGGTTTTTCATCTACCTTGCCCGAGCCTGGAAACTGAAGGAAGCCGATTCTCAACCTGAAGGCGATCAAATGAGGAAACGGTTATAAATTCTGTTTCTTAGCGTCACAGATCATACCCCTGAATAAAACAATATGCGAATTAAATTTTTATCAGAATCCTCAGTAGGTAATATGTGTTAATTTTGTCCTAAATTGGCTTGAATATTGAATATGATTAGTATGTGCGGAGGCTTTTTTAAGAGGGTTTGCTTTGGGCAGGGATAAATATGATTGATGGTGGGGCGATGGTGATTCAACCGGATTGTTCTTGCTGATCACACATCTCTTTTGCCATTACCAACAGATGCTCCAGGTAGTGAAGGCGTTTAACTGACAGCTCTACTTTGTCTTTCAGTTCCGAGTCTTCATCACCTCCATCAATGATGTGGAAGGTATCCTCAAAGAAAAAGACAAAGAAACTGTCAAGAAATCTAATCTCTCTGTTTGTATCCATGATCAAATTGTCAATGCCGAAAAGATCGATCATTTTAGGATTGTCGGATTTTCTCCAAGCTTGAGCGGCTTTGACAAAGCGAGCCAGTTGTATGCGTGCCTTTGGGTAAGTACATAACAGCTTTCTTGCCTCTTCTTCATTTTGTTGATTAGCAATGTTGAACCAGATATTGACGGCTTTCGCCAGGACGAAAATGCTAGGCTTACCGTTGATTTTACTTACCACAAATAGGGCGTCGGGGATGATTTCGTCGAGTGTTTCTTTTAATTGGCGGTAGTGGCGCGCCAGTAAACCTGCTTCACTGATTGAATGGTCGGAAAAAGGTCGCTTGATCACAAACTCCGTATAGATAACACCATCTTCACCCTCCTGTCGTTTATTACTGCGCCATACTTCACAATGGCTGCCAATTGTCGAGACCAGGGTTGGCCGCAGACGTTTTAGGTCGAGACAGGCAATGTTGACTGGTATCTGGTCTCCGGGCTTCTTATTGGTATTCTGCATCTGGCTATTACCTTCAACTCAGGGATGATCGTAGAGAGAAGGTCGAAATGTACTGGGTAAAATGACCTAACATCACACTAGATTGTGTCAATCCTGGGCAAGCTCATGTTTCAGGAATGCTGGAATAGGTTGATCCAGCCAGTAGACAGGCCGCCAGGGGTTACCCTGGACAGATCCTACATGACCACCTCTATCTGAGAGTTCTAGTGAAACACCGGGGCCGAGATCTTGCAAGCCCGGTACGTCCTTCGGTTGCATGAAAGGATGATCCCGCGCAAGGTCAATAATATCGCTCAAGCTGGTGACGGCGCCTGAACAGACTGGGCCAAATTGTCTGTAGATGAGGTGAGGGTAACCACCAGGCCGGGTTGAATTGACTTTTAATCAGCTGTGCCATATTTAAATTTAACCCAGCATGAATGTCACCCTGTGACCAGGATCAATGGGTCAAATGGCTGGTATTAGAACTGCTCGCCATCTCCATTTTGGCTATAAGTAACTGAAAACGCTCGTTAAATGATACTATATCAAGGATAGATTGTTTGTCTTCATGAGACAATGGCAGCGCCGTGGTTAAAACGTTGACAAGCTGTGGTGCGGTCAGCTTCTTTAGTTGGCCGGTATCTGTCTTGAGTTCATTGAATCTCAGATAGCGATCGAGGGTTGAATAGATGGTATGGCGTTTCTCTTCTGTCGTGGGTAGATTTAAATCGTAATCTGATTTGAATCGTTCCCAGTTGGGTTTGATCAGGCGATACCCCCGATCTGAAGGTAGCTCTGCCTCAATGTCGAATCGACAGACACCGGTGAGTATGATCTCGATACGTCCGTCAAGGGTTTCATTGTAGAAAGAGATTCGAGCTGCACAACCTGTGGTATGGAGTTGGGGGCTTGTCGAGTGATCACAATCATTGGGCTGTATCATCCCGATTAGATGGTGCTTTCCAAGTACATCCTGCACCATGTTCAGATACCGTGTTTCGAAGATATTGAGCGGTAATTGTGCCCCAGGCATGACAACGGCCCCGCTGAGGGGGAATATAGGGAGCATTGCCGGTAAGGCTTGATAGCTGGGGATGAACGGATTTTGCATAAAATAACTCCAGTTGCCAGTGCTTGATAACACTAAACCCAATCGGCCCTGCAGGGACTGTTATTCGCCCAATAAGGCGGATGAGCGTTGTGTCGTTGCTCTCCACGAGTGCATGATAACGCTGTCGGGCTGGGTGTTGACAGGCCCGACCCCGCTGAGCATGCCCTCTCATCAATCTCGCCGTCCAGCTGCGGTATTTAATCAATCATCAATAGCCAAGCTACTAATTCAATCGCATATCCGCATCTGAACGACGATCCCGGCACGATCATCAGGTTCTCGGATGAAACATGAGCGGTAATTTGACCCGGCTCCAAGCGTAAATGTTCCACATCAATATGATTACTCACTAAATCCTGTTTGTTTGGAGATTAATGTCACAACACTTACATATCGGTGGCATGAATCTATAATCAGGTAGGGGAAACAGTGCCTAATCAATTTATATAGAATCAATATCCGTACATCTCCATCTATTGACAACCATACGAAGAAGATTCAGGTTCAGGACTTAGGGTTGATCGCTAGTGGGGCATGTCCAGGTAGATCCTTTTGAAATGACATAAGGAGAGACTGATGAGTGATATCGCATCCCTGCTTGGAGCTGAGGCTGACAGCCTGCTGACCCACAGCTGTGAAACTATCGATAAATCGATGCTGCAGCTACCTGGTCATGATTACGTTGATAGGGTGTTAAGTCAGAAAGACCTCAAGCCCGGTGTATTGCGCGCAATGCAGGCATTAATCGGTACAGGGCGCCTTGGCAACAGCGGTTATCTATCCATTTTGCCGGTTGACCAGGGAGTGGAACACTCTGGGGGGGCATCCTTTGCCGCTAATCCGATCTATTTCGACCCGGCTAAAATCGTTGAACTCGCTATTGAGGGGGGGTGCAATGCTGTCGCTTCTACGCTGGGTGTGTTAGGTTCAGTGGCTCGTCGATATGCCCATAAGATCCCTTTTTTGGTCAAAATCAATCACAACGAAATACT
>JASFJX010000588.1:0-3434 GCA_050119385.1 Candidatus Thiodiazotropha sp.
CCGCGATTGGGTTCATGATATACCACATGGTCACAACTATGACCAGGAGTATGTATAGGTATTAGTTCGAAGTTTTTTGTGCGTACTACTTCAGGTAGCAAATCTATTAATGCCTGTTCTAGTTGGCCGAATAAAATATATTCATAGGGTTTCAATCGAATCTTTGTTTTAAGTTTACTAACTGTTTTTTCATGGCCTTGAATTGTTACTCCGTTATTTAGCAGATATCTTGCATTGCCTGCGTGATCCTCATGATAATGAGTCAGTACAGCACTGTCTATTTTGTATTCTTTAATATAGTTTTGAAGTGATCTACGTGCAAAGTATGGTCCTGTATCAATCAAAATATTATCAAGGTGATAAAAGATTGCCTTCATAATTGGTTTGCCAATTATAGATCCTCCTACTTTTATACCCCTGACCTCTCCATAATCCACTCTTTCCTCTGTAATCATATTATTTCCATCGAATTCTCTATAGTAACAAATTGATTCAGCATCAGTTGATGCTATTTTAATGCGGTCGCCAATCTATAGAATAGATTATTTTATGACTCAAGATAAGACAAAGTACATTTGAATAATCTTATAATTACATGAATATATCATTTATTTAATAATTCAACTCTCTAATCTTGTGGCCCATTTTTCTATATACCTCTGGTAGTAGTGAAGACCTATTAGGCAATTTTATAAATCCAGTCTGCAGATAAAATACATAAGTTGAGCATAACCAATTAACAAAGTCATCATAGCTTCTTAGATGAGCTTTCATTGCACCTACTATCCACCCAGAAATTGCCCATAAATCGACGCAAGTATCACAATCTCTTTGCGTTCCTATGCAACATCTGCGTGTGGTTTTAAGATCAGCATTGTATGCTCTAAATTGTTTTTGATACCTATTACCAACACTCAATCTGTTTGTGTTATCTGGGTGATCATATGTTACACTCGGGCAAACATCATACCCCCATTGCTTATCTAACATGCATCCTCTAGCTATTATGTCAAGAACATATGGACTTGAGACAATGCTTTCTGGATATTTTATAATTAGCTGATTGATTACATCGTTTGCCGATAAAAAGCTATTTTTATGGCTGTACCTGCCTCCTTGAGCCGCCAAATCCGCATAGTAGTTATATGTTACATAGTTACCATTATCGATCATGCGTTTTGTAACCTTTTCTATATTATTAATAAATCCTGGTATAATTGTATAATAAAAGCCAGCACGCTTATCATTACGGTAATTCTGTAATGCCTGATCGAAAACATCCATTTTGCCCCTTCCTCTTAAAAGCATATCCTGATCCTCATCCCCCCAGAATGATATTGCAAGCCTTACATTTTCAAGGCCTTCAGTAGGAATGCGATCTTTACCATTGGTAACTATCGTCAATTTGAAGTGTTTTGCAAGCATCCTCAATCTGTCAATCTCAAATGACGGCTCACCACCAACAATCGTTAGCATGTTGATTCCCCGTTCAATTTCTTTTTGTAAAAACTGACCGAACACCTCATTATCTGCCGTCTTTCTATGCTGATCCATTTTCTCTACGTAGAAGTAACATCCGGTACATCGTAAATTACACTTATGCGTAATATCGAGGAGCGATGAATTTATTGGGCCAGCGGTTTTGATTTCTGCCATAAGCTTGTCTAGAAAAGGGTCTTCAAGATAATTTCGTAGTAAATTCCTTTTCACTAAATACTCCCATATTAATAAATGGAATTTATTTTGCGGTAAGTTAAATCAAGTAACTACACAGCTTCACAGTTTCCAAAATAAACAAATTAACTGTATCTAAAATTTCTTCTGATAAACACTAGGGTTTACCCTATTTAGTGCTTGTCCAGAAAGCCTATGAACATCGGTAGGCGCCTGACGGTTGTCTTTCGCAGTAGCGGCATGGATGCCGCGTAAGCCCCGTCAGCACAGGGATGTGCCGTTGGGGCGCCGGAGAAAGACAACCGTCTGGCGCCGAGGGGTAGAAAAGAACTACGCATTTCTGGACGGGCACTAACTATACCAAAGGAGATAAGTCCGATTGGGAAGGCGGGGAAATTCACGGCGCCACCGACTTCATATGCGGACAAGGAGACATATTCTTCAACGAAGTTTTATTATCCTAAAAAGATCAGTTGGAGAGGGTGAAGCGTGCAATTCACCCTGTAGCGTGACTCACGCAGTGGGTGAGCATGCCTATCGGACACTTTTTCATAAGAACAAAAAATTAGAAGCAGAATGGAGCGTCAACTGATTTTTTTAGGATGATGGCACGGTTGAGGACGAACAGGATCAACCCGTCCTGAACGATTAGACACTCACCCGGTTTTTCGTTGACAGGTTCGCAGGCGACTTAACCATGGGTAGCCTCCAACCAAGCCTGGAAGGCAATGACATTCCATAGATAGTAAGCCCAATTGCAGCTTCCGGAGAGATGCTCCCGCCAATACCTCTGGACCAACGCATGATCGAAGTAGCCCTCGTTGCGTAAACGGCCTGGATCCAGAAGCGCCTCGCACCAATCCCTCAACGGGCCACGCAACCACTCAGCCAGAGGGATGCCGAAGCCCATTTTAGGCCGCTCGATCAGCTCCGAGGGCACATAGCGATAGAGCAGTTTACGCAAAAGCCGCTTTCGCTTGACACCCCGTATTTTCATCCCCAAGTGCAAAGACCAGACAAACTCCACCAACGGTTGGTCCAGCAGGGGCAAGCGAGTTTCCAGGCTCACGGCCATGGCGGCCCGGTCTACCTTGACCAGAATATCGTCTGGTAGGTAGGTGAGTATATCCTTATGCATCATCCAATGCTCAAATTCCCGAAGATCGGCTTGTTGCGCATCATCGTTGAAGGCGCTGATTGGTTCATGACTGGCGAGCACCAGACGTTCGGGATCTTTCCATAAAGAGACCAGCCCCCAGTAGATCGCTTTGGGATTAGGCGCAGCCAGAATGTGCGCCAGTTTGTGCATTTTATCTCCCGGATTCTGATAACGCAGCCTGTTGGGGGGTGACTTAGATTTCGTGGTGCTCAGTCCCCAAATGAGCGGCGACCTCCTTGGCATGTCGCGCTTCGTCGAAGGAGGGTTCCCAGAACCGCACGACGCACGTCATCTTCGAACCGCTGGATTTCATGTCGCACATCCTTGTGCTCCACCCTTCGGGCGACCTGCGGTCGTGCAAATCGGCTAACCTGCCGATTTGTCATTGCCAAGCTGGCGGCACTGGTGCCGAAACCCCGAGTGAACCTGACCCGGTTCCATGGCGTATTTGCCCCCAACAGCAAACACCGTGTTGTTGTGACGCCAGCCAAACGCGGCAAAGGATGCGCCCGACAGGAAAACGAAGACAAAACACCCGAACAGCGCCACCAGGCCATGACCTGGGCACAGCGCCTGAAACGGGTATTCAACATCGATGTCT
>JASFJX010000589.1:0-3431 GCA_050119385.1 Candidatus Thiodiazotropha sp.
TCCGACAGAGGCTTGGCGTACGTTTTCGTTCCTTGTTTTTCATGCGAAAGAAACCATATATACCGCGTTTATATTTGAGTATATAGGGGCACACGCCGTTTTTTTGTTATAAATTAACAACACGCTTGTGACATATTAAGCTGTAATCTGCATACTATTCTGCTAGCCCAATTCAACATGAACAGTAAACGATGCAGTAACCGCCTCTGTTCAACCAGCCGCAGTTTGATGAAGCTTTTCCCTGTCGATATTAAAAGGCAGCAAGCTTTCAATCGCTGATACGCTTTGCGCCTTTGGCAGCTCTTTAAAAACATGGCGAAGATACTGATAAGGCTCCAGTTCATTAGCCTTGGCGGTCTCGATCAAACTATAGAGTGCTGCTGAAGCATGGGCTCCGGCTGGGGTGTCAGCAAATAGCCAGTTTTTTCTGCCCAAAACAAAGGGTCTGATCGCATTCTCTGCTGGATTGTTGTCGATATTCAAGCGTCCATCTTCCAGATAATGCAACAGTGACGGGCGCTGATTGTTCAGGTAGACCAGTGCCTTACCCGTCTTACTGGTTGGTGGTACCTCGGTTAACGATTTCCTCATCCAAGCCTGCAGTTTCTCAATGACCGGCTTGGCTAGTTGCTGTCGTTGCTATTGACGGACTTCAGGTGTTTGATCGGCAATCCGCTTTTCAATCGCGTAGAGCTTCTGGATAAAGCACAGACACATCTGCGCCTTACCGCCATGCTTGCCTTTGGGCTGGGCTTTCAGCGCTTCATTGAACTTGCGACGCACGTGCGCCCAGCATCCCACTTGAATGATCCCGGGTCTCAGTTTTTGATAGGCACTATGGACATCCGTTTGCACATAACCTTGAAAGCCTTCAAGCAGGCGATCGGCCACCGCCCGGCCACGGCTAGGATCATAATGATAGCGGATGATGGTTTCATCCGGTGGGCCGCCTCGTTGCACCCACATCTGAGATTGCGCGCTCGCCACTCGATCATTCTCTTTGAGCACTTGGATGCGCGTTTCATCCATATGCTGAATGTCATACTCATTGATCCGGTCTTGTAGCAGATTGAGTAACGACTGGATCAATTGGCCAGCCCGAATCACCCAGCGAGCCAGAGTGATGAGGTCATCGTTCAAATGGCGTGGCCACTTGAAGCGTTCTTGCTCCAATTTCTTTTGCCACAGACAAAAACCATTACGCTCCCAGTACAGCATCTTGAGGCTGGTTCGCGTCCGATTGATAAACACAAACAGGCGATGTGCAAAGGGATCTTGGGACAACTCAGCCTCCACCAGTACCGAAAAGCCCGGTATGCCTTTACGAAAATCGATCGGCTCGCGACACAGCAAGATCTCAGGAAGTGGATCGGCAAGGCGCATCATCCCAATGCACTCACCACCTTCAGTACTTCGGCTAATGACTGCGCACCCCCATCGGTCGGCCACTGTAACTGAATGCCATCGGGGAGATGGAGGATGCATTGAGAAGCCGTAACTGTTTTAATCTTGACCTTCTGGAAAGGGGATTTGGCCCGTCGAGGTAGTGCACCCTCTCTGACCAGGCGACTTTTGGCATCGTAGAGAGCACGCAGTGCAATGCCTGACTGTTGGGCATAGGCCTTCATACTGATGCCCTGCTGTTGACAGGCTTCAATATGACTCAACCAATATTGCTGCCGTTCTGGTGTCGGTTGTCGTTGACTCATGGCTTACATTCCAAATGTTGTTGGTTGTAAGCTTCTCAGATTATCTGTGATCGTTGTAGGCGGGGTTTATGTACCGCTCATGTAGTAACTTCACCGAACTCTGGGCTTACAAAACGTTTCCATGTATCGTCAGTTTTAGCATTACCCCCGAACATCTTTCCTAAATACTGTTACGAAATGACTCTCTCTTTGGTTAATATAATATTTAACAAGAAACTCCTTATCTTCCGAAGATACCGTTACTTCTATTTCGTGGCCTGTTGGCCTCATAATCATCGCCTACCCACCAGTAGTAATCGATCCCATTATGATCAAGTTTTCTTATTCTTTTTTTTGCTATTCCAATAATTTCTCTTTGTGCATAACAGCTTTCTTAACGAGCCCCCTTGTCTCGTTATACATTTTTATGCCTTGAGGCCATGGCGATTTTAGTGAACGGCATGCTGTTCCTCACCATGATATGATAGCGCATTTTTATATAGCTCATCATATTCATCTTTTGTTATCGCCTCGACCTGATACAGATACTTGTACTTGTTTACTTCATCTTCTAATGATGCCTCTTGATCAAGGAATGCGTAATTACGTTTCAGTAAAGTATTTCTTCTATCGTACAATGCACCTAGTATTTCAATTTCCTTTCCATTTTTCATAACGGTTAAATTGACATTATCTGTCGGAATTGCAATATACTTAGTTTTATTATAAATGTAGAAGATAAAAGCAATTACGCCGATAGTTCCCATGGTAAATTTCGGTTTTCCTGTCAAAATTTCCATAGCAACATACTGAACCGCCCCAACTAGCGTAAAGCATATCCCCATAATAAAAGCAAACATGTTGCTTTCCTTGTACTCAAAGTGCGCGTCTTTATCTGGTAGAGAAAGATATGAATATTTGTTCTTAACTGATGATGATTCATCCGCAACAACATAATAAAAATATTCATCGTCAAGATGAAACTCTCTCTTGCACCCTATTTTTTTCTGTTTAATTATTATTAAACCATCTTTTTGCTTCATACTACTACCCTAGCGTGCAACCCCTTGTTAAGCGATGAAATAGTCATAAAACCCGACCGCACTTGCGATTATATAAACGTAACCCAAAGCATTCATAAATTAACCAAAGCGAGGCTCCCGAAAAATATAGCCAATCATTTGTTCCTTTTCATTTTTAACATGTTCATGACACCAAGCGGACACTAGTGCAAATAAAAGCATGTAACTGGTGAGAACCAAACCAAAAGCTATTGATTTGAACTTGCCCGACAAAATGACATAAACGAGCAAACCGAAACACCAACCTACTAGAGACCCACTAGTTCCTAGATAGAAGGATTTAACAACCCCTGTGAATTTTTGAATAAAACTTCTAAACCAAGAACGTCTCTCATATGACGAGGCTGCCAAAACTCCAGTAAGCATTAGATACAAATATACGAAAAACTGGAAATTCTCTTTAGCGATATTTTCTGCCCTTAACGTATCAAACTTAACTACGCCAAATTTCGCTAACACCGTAAACAGTGAAATTACTCCAAATGCAGTGAAGAAAGACCTCATTTTGCGCTTAACAGTTGATTATGTAGGGACGTACAAAAAATGACTTATGACGCCAGCACAAGTATTCTATTAAGCCGACAAAAGTTCTATATATGTACTCATTCAAGTGTGGATATTTGATGCATGCTCGTCCTATGAAAACAGACACCCTTTCACC
>JASFJX010000590.1:0-3405 GCA_050119385.1 Candidatus Thiodiazotropha sp.
TTTGCCCGCCGGCCATGGATTTTCTTATACATATCATCCACAAAATCGATTTCGGCCTCTGCACATTGTACAGAGAGCTCATAGAGGTGGTGTCGGTCGGCCAATTCGGCCATCGAAGGTGATTTTTTCTTTCTTTTCGCCATGTTAACTCGTTGCTGAATCAGGTGAATCCGGTGATCAAATCCCAATGGCGACAGGATCGTCATTGGCATTGACCGGCGAACTATACTCCTAAATAGAGCCCTAAAAAACAGAAGGGATTCGGATTGCCCAAAGAGGTTGAGCCACGGGCATTTTACAATACCTAGAACTCCATGCAGGTAAAGCTTAGGAAACAGGCTAAGTCATTGTTTTGAAGATAAGTCTGGTGGGGGATATATTGTTGGCAGCGCATCGGGGAGAGAAACAGAGAGGTGAGGATATGGCAATAGCAATAACACTCAAAGAGTATCTACAAAATCACGGGGTCAGCTTTGAGATCATCGATCATCGGCGTACCGATTCCACCCTGCATACAGCCGAGGCGGCTCACATACCTGGCGACAGAATGGCCAAATCGGTTTTATTAGGGGATGACGAGAGTTACCTGCTCGCAGTGATTCCCGCAACCCATCGCCTGCAAATGGACCAGTTGAAATTGCTGACCGGTCGCAAGCTCAGCCTGATTACCGAGGATGAACTACAGCAGGCCTTTGCCGATTGTGAAACCGGTGCGGTACCACCGACAGGTATGCCCTACGGCATAGAAACCCTGGTTGACGCAAGCCTGCTAAAGCAGCCAGATCTCTATTTCGAATCCGGCGATCATGGCAAATTAATCCATATCAGTGTCGATAAATTCAAAGAACTGGAATCCGACGCTGTCGTCGCCGAATTCAGTAGACATATGTAGCAAAGCTCAGATAACTGCCATTCCTGGCATTGTCAAAGCAGCGCATTTCTCTACAGCAGGAACCCTGAATTAACCTGAGGTTCCTTAGATATTTGATTCCGGAGAGGAACTGGTTTAATCTTGCGCCTCCAAAAATCCGGAGAGATGTCCGAGTGGCTGAAGGAGCACGCCTGGAAAGTGTGTATACGTTAATAGCGTATCGAGGGTTCGAATCCCTCTCTCTCCGCCAATTACTTTCCTTAACTACTTGAAAAATAAGAACTTAGAATATCAGTAAATCCTAATGTTGTCCAGAATTTGGGCTACATTTGGCTGATTCAAGGCGGTTTATGACAACATGCTGTCATGAAATCCAGCCATGCAATTTGCCGTACTTACCTTCATTCCCCCCACATTTTCATCCACTCTCGCTTTGCCTTTTGTCCCACTTCTGCAGCGCCTTTGACCCGGCACCGTCGGCGTCCTTTGGTATCCAGCGGTAATAGGTCCGAGCGGTAAACGTCCAGTCCCGGTGTCCCATCATAGCCGCCACCCACTGCGGCGACTCTCGGGCCATGAGCATCATCGAGGCGAAGGTGTGGCGCATCTGTCCCGGTGGCCGCCAGCGTACCCCGGCTCGCTTGAGCAGTGTTCGCCACTGACGGGCGCGCAGGGCCAGATCTCCGGTCCAGCGTTTGCCGGTATATGGGTTTTGGAATATCTCATTGCCGGCCAGGAAGGTATGGTCCTTTTGCGCCTTTAGGGCAGCTAGGGCGGGCGGTAGCAGCTCGACGGTGCGTTCACCTGCCTCAGTCTTAGTGCTCTCGATATCTTTTGCTTGCTGAGTCAGGGCGCCCTCAATGTAAATCCGGCCATGCACCCAGTCCACATTTTCCCAGCTCAAGGCGAACAGCTCACTCAGCCGCAGGCCTGTCCACAGGTTGAATTGGATAAGGTTGTGCAGCTGGCCGCTGGCGGTTTTGACCAGGGCTTCCCGCTCGGCGTGGTCGAATGGGTCGATCGCGTCGCGCTGAGGGCGTACCGTGGCGGCTCGTGTCTTGCGCTTGCGGATCATCTTGCCCATCATCGGATGGTGATCAATCAGCTCCAGCTCGACGGCCTCATTCAAGGCCCGGCGTAAGAGGCTGAGCTTGTTGTTCTGTGTTTTGTGGCTCCAATTCTGGTCACGGACCCACTCCCGGATGTGCTTCCAGGTGAGCTCCGTCAGTGCCAGGTGGCCGAACTCGGGGATTATCTGGTTGAAGAGGGTGCGTTTATCGACGGCTCGGGTTGATGCCTTGAGCTCGTCTTTTTCAATCTTCCACCAGCGCTCAAGGTACTCACCGACATCGAGACCGGCGCCGGGCCCCTGGTTGTACAGCTTCGCCCTGGGTGAATATGGGAATGTCTTGGTGTAGTCGAATGTACCGACCCGGATCGCCTCTTCGATGGCGATTTTGTGCCGTTCTGCCCGCTTCAGGTTAGCGGGGGTGGGCTCAAGTTTGATGCGTTCCCGACACCGGCGCCCTTGATATTGGAAGCTGATTTCGATGCTGCTGGCGCTTGCTGGTTTGACGCCTCTCCACTCTCTACCCATAAGCCGTATCCCTCTAACGATATAAGTACACGCCCGTCGGGCGCTTTAATCCACTGTTTGCCCTCGATCCATACGCCGTCGCGCTGTTTTGTGCGCACAGCATGCTCAGTATAACCAGTGAGTTCTCCAAATTTCTTGATTGTTACCCAGTTGACCAAGAGGCGCTCCGTTTATTATGGTTCATCAAAATCAGAGTCAACGCCGCACCCTATTTAATGCTCCGCACTGTTCGGCGTGGCAGTGCGGTAAATGTTCTCGCTAATCTGTTACTGGCACTTACTCATTTAGATCGACACGCACTCTTGCGGGTATAGCAGCACATGATTAGCTCTAGGGTCACCGGCATGAAAGATACGTAATGTGTCAGGTATGTCATCGTCCATATTTACCCAGGCTCCAGCGTCGCAGTTGCGTAGCCGCACAACCTGACCGGTCATCCCTCTCAAGGCATTAGATAGTTCAGGTTGATCAACAATAACTCGCTGTCCGTTTTGAAATGTTTGCATAATCATTCACTCCAAAAGATTCGCCACAATCATGACTGGTTTCATTCGTTCTAACTTATCGCAGCTTATCTCTTTCGGTATGGTGGTTTTTGTCACGCTCAAGTAGCTACTCGCGAATGATGTTGATATCACGCGGAGCATCTATGCCGACACGTACCTGGTTCGAGCAGCGGTTATCAATATGCGGAAGAATAGTCACTTTGATAGTGTCGCCAATGTAGAATGACTCACCGAGTCTTCGTGAAATGATAAGCATGTCCTACCCCTTATAATCTAATAATTTACTGTGAAGATTGAATGTGATGTTGATCACTTCACTACGTTGGTAGTTGAAGTGCCTGGCCATCTTGCTACACCATGTATGAGTGCCTGATATCGATGAACGGGATGTCATCATCGAAGTCGTTACAAGCAGATGCGCCTCCGCCCCC
>JASFJX010000591.1:0-3398 GCA_050119385.1 Candidatus Thiodiazotropha sp.
ACATGTTAATGATCTAGCTGCCGTATGCGTTCCCACGCGAGAGCGTGGGAACGAGATATACTAGCCAGTACCCATCCAGAAATAAGGCATCTTTTGTGCGCCTCGGCGCCTGCCAACGTCCATTGAACTAGCTAGGGATTCGGTGCGACCCGCTCAGCCCAGCTCAGCAACTGAGGGATCAGGTCCTGTTTCTCAGGGGGCAACGCCGGATCCGCTTCCAGCTTATCGAGCTTCGCCAAGTATTCATCCAGGGTGATACTACTGCCGCCATCCGCATCCAGTAATCTGGCTTCGCGAAACTCCTGCCATCGCTGTCGATCCTCTTCGGAAAGCAGTTCAGGCCAGTTTCTTGCGCGATATCTAAACACCATTTCTGGCAGGCGGGCATCATCAAAGACCAGAGGAAACCGGGCCAGGGATGCCGGTTCCGTCGCTAAAATGGCATCCATGCGCTGACGATCATCGCGGGAAAAGAATCCGCCACTATAGAGTGCCTGATCGGGATCACTGATCGGTTCGAAGGCTTTTGCCTGGTGAATAGCTGCTATCTTGTTGATGAATGCCGGTTCAGCCAACAACTTTTGTCGATAGACTTCACCTTGTTTCACATCGATACGCCACCGCGCTGCCGCTTCGTCTGTCAGAGTGGAGAGGGGTACTACCACCGGAGACTTATTGATATGCACGGTCTTCAATGGAATACGCTCGACACCCTCCGGCAGATCCGCAGCGGGGGTGAACAGCCGCTCATGCAGCGCCTCTTCCGAGAGTTCGAACAGGGGTGCCGGATCATGACGAAGATCATATACGATCACACCATTGGCATTGACAGGATGCTTCAGCAAAGGCACCACCATGGCGATACAGCCCAGAGCGGCCGGATACATCGAAGAGACGTGCAATACTGCCTGACGTTGCTGCAGATTAAGGCGTTCAGCTATAACATGCTTGTTGCGGCTTTTGAGCAGATAGTCATAGAGCTTGGGCTGGCGCTGTTTTATCAGCCGCGCCAAGCCTATCGTGGCATAGACATCCGAAAGGGCATCATGAGCCGATTCATGGGCGATGTTATTCGCCACGCTGAGCACTTCGAGACGAAAACTGGTCACCCCGGTTTCGTTTTGTGGCCACTCGATTCCCTCGGGTCTAAGGGCATGGGTCAGACGCACCATATCGATGATATCCCAACGGGATGACCCATTCTGCCACTCCCTGGCATAGGGATCGTAGAAATTCCGATACAAGGTATAGCGTGTGACCTCATCATCGAAACGAATGGTGTTGTAACCGACACCACATGTTTCCGGTTCGGCAAGTTGTTGATGGATTCGTTTGATGAATTCCGCTTCAATCACTCCCTCTTGAAGTGCCTTTTGCGGCGTGATGCCGGTCACCATGCAGGCTTCCGGTTGCGGAAGCATATCGTCACTGGGCTTGCAATAGATGACCAGCGGATCACCGATAGGGTTCAGATCGGCGTCGGTACGCACCCCTGCAAATTGCGACGGCCTGTCCCGCCGGGGATCGGCTCCCCAGGTCTCATAGTCGTGCCAGTAAAAGCTGAATGTCATGTGCGAACTCACTCCTCAATTCAAATCCATCAATACCCTGAGATGGGCCTCGACACTGCGTGCCAGGGCATGGGGTTCATAGCCACCCTCCAGTACAGAGACAATTCTCCCTTGCGCATACAGATCCGCCACTGCCTTGATTTGCTCGGTTACCCAGCGATAATCCGCCTCCGTCAAGCTCACCCCTGAAATATCATCCTCGATATGGGCATCGAATCCGGCAGAGACGAAAATCATCTGCGGTTTGAAGTGATGCAATGTCGGCAGCCAGTGATCAGTGACAGCCTGCCTGAATTCGGCGCCCTTTGCCGTCGCTTCCAGCGGCGCACAGATAATATGATCAGGACTCTCTTCAATGGCGGTATAGGGGTAGAAGGGGTGTTGGAAAGTGGAACAGACGATCACCCGTCGATCGTCGCGAAAGATATCTTCACTGCCATTGCCGTGATGCACATCGAAATCGAGTATGGCGACTCGTTCCAATCCATACGCCTCCATCGCATGGGCAGCGCCTATCGAGGCATTACCGTAGATGCAAAATCCCATGGTGCGCATTTTCTCCGCATGATGCCCCGGAGGCCGCACATTGCAGAAGGCGTTCGACAGATCGTCCCGCATAATCAGGTCAACGCCCTTCACAACCGCGCCGGCGGCTCTTCTCGCCGCTTGTAGACTCTGCGCACTGACAACCGTATCGGGATCCAGGTAGGCATAGCCACTTTGCGGCATCAGCTTTTCAACTTGATCGAGATAAGCTGCATCGTGGCAGCGTAACAACTGTTCCCTGGTAACCTCGGGAGCATCGTAGTGACGTAAAAAATCATACAGCTGAGCAGCCATCAATCGATCATCGATCGCCTGTAGCCGGGCCGCGTTTTCAGGGTGTTCCACGCCGGTATCATGCAGCAGACAATCCGGGTGTGTTATGTAGGCGGTCTTCAACTCTACAAACCTCGCTCAATGGCCTCTATTTTGCCAAGTAATAGTGAATATAAATCAATATATAAACACTATTTAGTCAAAGAAATTGTCATCATATCAAGGTAAACTTAAATCCGACTCTGCGATAATCATTGAGTAAAAATCATGTCACTCAATTTTTCTTCTTGTCAGACGTCCATACTGTGCCTTAATGAATAGTTAAGAACATCATACTCTATATCATCACTCGAAGATCGATAGGCTGTAGATAATGCAAACACACTACTTGACCCCCCTCTTCTCTCCTAAAAGTATCGCCATGTTTGGCGCCAGCGAAAGAAAAAACTCAGTTGGCGAGATAGTCTTCAAAAATCTCGTCTCAACAGGATTCAAAGGTGAGATATACCCCATCAATCCCAAGCACGATAAGGTACAGGGAAAAAAGGCCTATAAGACCATAGATGCGGTAGGTAAACCCGTCGATCTGGCTGTCGTTGCCACACCGGCAAAAACCATACCGGCGATCGTCCAGGCCTGTGGCGAACACGGTGTCAAAACCATGATTATTCTCTCCGCCGGTTTTCGTGAGACCGGGACGGCTGGACGCCGCATTGAAGACAAGGTCGTGGAACTGGCAAAGGAGTATGGAATACGTTTCATCGGCCCCAACTGCCTGGGGCTGATCCGGCCGGACAAAGGTCTCAACATCACCTTCGGTAATAATAACGCGGCCCCGGGCAATCTGGCGCTGGTCTCCCAGTCAGGGGCGATCTGCACCGCCATCCTAGACTGGGCCGAGGTGAACGAAGTCGGTTTCTCGACGGTTATTTCCACCGGTATCGGCGCCGATCTGGATTTTGGCGATTACCTGGACTATCTGGTGTCCGATCCCATGACAGACAGCAT
>JASFJX010000592.1:0-3390 GCA_050119385.1 Candidatus Thiodiazotropha sp.
CTTGGACCAGGATTGGCCATGTGCCACGCATCAATAGACGATTTGACATAGGTGGAGTACGAAGTGCGTCATAAACTAATCACTCAATCATGGCAGACAAATCAAATCAATGGTTGAATCGATATTAGAACTCAGCAAGATAACGCGGCACATGTTTATCTCGAATGGCATTAGTTTCCAGCAGACTGTTTTTCACGTTTCCCAGCTTAGTGTTAATCCATTTGAAGTAAGCATCGTCCATTGCAATGCGCCCGGACAGTCTCTTGCCAGGCTCGCGATCCATCATCACCTGCATCAACTTCTGCTTAATCTGCCAGGCAGTATTGTAATTCACTCCGATGATCTCCCGGAAAGCTGCAGCGCCGAGGGGCTCTTATTGTGTTGAGTCAGCAGGTAGACGATAAGAAAATTGAATCGGATTTTTGGCATGATAGAAATCCTCTATTTATTCAGAGGCTTCCATTCTGCGGATACGACAGGTTCAATGACTGAGCCTTATGAGCAAACAGGTTTGACTATAGAATTGACTCAGTTTGCTAATTTTTGCCATATTTTTAAATGAGGTACTAACTATGGCTAACATGAACGTCTCGTTGCCCAGTGCGATGAAGCAGTGGGTTGATCAACAAACCCAGTCCGGTCGTTACAGCAATGCGAGCGATAATGTGCGTGATCTGATCCGGCGGGATCAGGATAAAACCATGAAGATTGCCCTTATGCAAGCGCTCGTCACCGAGGGTATCGATAACGCAGCAGACTTCAGTACTAAGGATATACTGCGAATTGCTGCCCGAAAACAGTCTTCGTCCATCTGAACCCGATGGGCTGTAGGAGATAACAACCGCCTGGGTTTGCCCAAGAAGAATGACCTGGATCATCGCCTGACACTAAAAATTCAAAAGAAGTTGACCGCATGAATGAGATCCATAAGGTTTCACCTGCACTGAAATTTATAACTTGGTTCTTTAACTTGCTCAATTTCTAAACCGCGATTCTCAACAGAACAAACCCATCGTCATATAAGGAATTAGAGATGACTATCAGCGAATCACTAGAAACCTTTGCAAGCAGAAAAATAGAGGAATTTGATCGGGAGAAAGGTATTCAAGACGTTTCGAATGCCATCAGACTCTCCGTCAGTTGGGAGGATGCCGAAAAGGGCATCACACTCTCTGACCAGTTCACAAAACTACTTGCCGATCCCCAAATAGGCCATATCGAGGCGCTTGTCATCGGCCAATGGGAAGAATCGCACGAGTCTGGCATTCAGAATTTCATCAATGCACTGGTTGCCAATGCGAGCCGGTTACCCCGTCTTTCCGCGCTGTTCGTCGGCGAGATGACCTTCGAGGATTGCGAGATATCCTGGATCATCCAGGGCAACTACAGCGCGTTGTGGGGTTGTTTTCCCCGACTGGAGCTATTACGGATACGCGGCGGATCCGAACTGACCCTGGGCGAGGTTCGCCAGGAATCCCTCAAAGAACTGGTGATTGAAACTGGCGGCCTCCCCTCCTCGATTATCAACGAAGTCATCACCGCCGACCTGCCCAATCTGGAAAGGCTGGAACTTTGGCTCGGAGACGACGGTTACGGCTGGGAAGGTGATCCGCTGGTAGTACTGCCTTTACTCGAATCCACCAACTTCCCAAAACTGAAAGTACTGGGCCTTCGGGACAGTATGGCGGCCGATGAGATCGCCAGTATGGTTGCGGATTCGCCCCTGCTGGAACAGCTGGAGGAACTGGATCTCTCCCTCGGAACCCTTGGCGACGAGGGGGCTCGCGCCCTGTTAAACGCACCACTGGTGAAAAAGCTCAAACGACTTGACCTTTCTCGTCACTACATCAGCGATGCCGTGGCCGAGGAATTGAAGCAATTGGGCATCGAGGTAGACCTGAGCAATAAACAGGAAGAGGATGAGTACGACGGCGAATCATACCGTTATGTCGCCGTCAGCGAATGACGGCTGGCTGCTGGTCGGCAATCCTGAAAACCGTCGCCTGCGTCTCTTCCACCAAGCCCTCGAACAGCGGGGATTGGGCGTTGTGTCAGTTCTTTCCTATGAGGCGTTGCTGCAAAATTATCCATTGTTGGAACAGCGACTATTGGCTGCTCTCGCATCAATGGATACTGACAGGATTGCAATACGCATCGATTCTCCCGGGGAAAACCGCGCCGTCGAGCACGGATTGATACGCCTGGGGTATGAGGTCGCCCCCCAGTATCCGCCTAAACTCTCGAACGAGGTGGGTGAAATTGCCGATCTGCGTTACTGGTATCTGGGCTTTCAACGACTACTGATGCAACTGAAATCGACTGCAGCCATAGCCACGAAACAAGGCAAGAAAATCCAGTTCATGAACCAGCCAGAGGACATCGCCTTGATGTTCGACAAGCAGAAAAGTCACGCTCACTTATTACGCCAAGGAATCAGTGTCATACCGTCTCTGCCTAAAATATCCAATCACAGAATATTGCGGCAACACATGCTGGAGCAGCGTTGCCACCGGGTATTCGTCAAGTTGCGCTATGGTTCGTCAGCATCGGGGGTGATCGCCTATGAGGTCCATCCCGACGGCAAGCGCGAATCTGCCTCGACCTCAATCGAACTGGTTAGCCGCAACAGCAGACCCCAACTCTACAACTCGCTCAAAACGCGCCGATACTCTCACCCCGAAGAGATTAGCCAACTGATGGATACCCTCTTCACCCAGGATGTGCATATCGAGCAATGGCTACCCAAATCCCGTACCGGAGGACTGGCTTACGACCTCAGGGTCATGGCCATCGGCGGCCGGCCGGCCCACAGTGTGGTACGAAAAAGCAAGACCCCTATGACCAATCTTCACCTCGGTAACCAGCGCGGGCATCTGCAAGAACTGGGCTGGGATAAAGCACAGGTCGAACGACTGGAAAAGTGCGTGACCGACACCGCAGCGGCCTTTCCCGATTCGCACTATATGGGTATCGACCTGTTGCTGCCGCGAGGAGGAAAGAAACCCCGAATAATCGAAGTGAATGCCTTCGGCGACCTACTGCCAAGCATCCTATTCCAGGAGCGGGACAGCTTCGGACTGGAAATTGACCGCTGGCAATGATCGATATGAACGCTATCGTTGGCTGCAGTGATATTCTGCTCATTACCCTGGACACATTGCGCTACGACGTAGCGCAGCAGGAGTGGCAGGCGGGCCATCTGCCCAATATCAGCCGCCATCTGCCCGACGGTTGGGAGAAGCGCCATGCACCGGGCAATTTCACCTATGCCTCACACCAGGCGATGTTCGCTGGTTTCTTCCCCACCCCACACAACAATGCCAAACAAGCACGCCTGTTTGCCCTCGATTTTCCCGGCAGCGAGACCACCAGCCCGGAGACCTACCTATT
>JASFJX010000593.1:0-3378 GCA_050119385.1 Candidatus Thiodiazotropha sp.
GCATGCCCTTTACAAGCGACGCAACGCCGCAGATGACGGCTTCTCGTCGCGCCCGAAGGGAGGCCCACAAATGCCCCAATACGGCGTTGCAGTCCTTGTTAAGGGAGGGGGCCATTAACGGCGGACTGCGCCTTGTCTTGGGACATTTGTGGGCCTCTGATATGTGCCATTTATTCGTTACACCACACTAGTGGGTGAGTTTATTTCAGGTTTATTTCATATGCGGATGGATGAAACATACGGATTGGTTGATAGGCATGCTGGACATTGGGTATGTATAATATAGAGAGAATCGTAAAAATAGCGTTGTTAAATTTGATTAATATTGATGAATAAAAACAACTTCCCTTTTGTCGCTTTAGGTATTGGTCTGTTCATGATGCTGTTTGTCATGAAAGGGAGTGAAACCAGCGATGATGGGATTACTGCCATTCCTCTCTTGACACTGCTTGTTGTCAGTGAATTCGCGTTTTTCGTCACCGCCGTTGGAGCCTACTTTGGTGCAAGGCATATTCAGGCGGATGGCATGAAACCACTCAATACGGCAAGTACATTAATCTGTATGCTGTTATCGGTCGGATTTTTATGGCTGGGAATAGCATTATGGCCGTCCGGTGCTTGACATCTCCTGCCGGAGTTTTTCCCTGACTGACATCAATACCTTGCCGAAGGTGTTGTGACCACGCCCGTCGCGGCCACAGCCCCAGTAATAGTCGAATTGGCTGTTCTCGATGATTTTCTGATCAGCGGTTTCGAGTAGTGCATTGGCTGCTTCCGGGTGGCTGCGGCATTTGATATAGATACCGCGGGTCATGATGACTTCCTTCACCTTCTTCCAGTCATTCCTTACCTGTTTTTTATTATTTGTGGCAAGCTTTTGAGCCTTGGCGGGATGGTCAGCGTCACGAATGGCGTTGCGTAACTCGCCGGGTTTGAATTTCATTGCCTGGTAGTAGTGTTCCACGGACTGCCAGGTTTCGCCATCCAGGTTGAATTCGTGCTTCGAATAGCTTGAGAGAGGATTCAATGGGTCTGTGCGGGAGACATAGTGTGGTGCAGACCCAGACCGGGAAGAAAACATCTCTAAATACCCCTTTGTTCCCAAGAGTCAAAATGCTATTGTCCCTTAACTCTGCTCGGTATCCAAATCCCTGATAGGTGGGATCAACGGCGCCAAGCCCTGGTTGTTGCCGATGGCTTTACCATGTCTGCGTGGATGGATCAGCCGGTAGGCTGCTGGTGTTAGGACCAGTGAGAGCAAGCCGCTCAGGCCGACACCGCCCGCTATCACGATGGCCAGGGGGGGCCAGAAATCACCCCCGCTGAAGAGTAGCAGGGGCATGAACCCAGCCACCGTGGTCAAGGTGGTCGATACGATATGGCGTGTCGCGCCGATCGTCTCTTCGACAATGGCCCGTGCGTCGCCAGCGTACGCCGCCGGGTTGTTGCGAATCGCCGCGAGTACTACGATGCTGCCGTTGATCGCAACACCGATCAGGCCAGCGGTACCGATGATCGGATTGAAACCCAAAGGATATCCCCCGGCCCAGAGCGACAGCATGCCGAGGCCCACGGAGAACAGGGCCACCACACCGATCAGACCTGCCAATGCAAACGACCTGAAGGATAAGACCAGTGTGGCGACCATCAGTGTCGCCAGTAGCGGTACGTAGGTCAGCAGTTGAGCGACTGCATGCTGCTGTTCGGCGCTGTCGCCGGCCAGTTCAATGCGATAGCCCGGTGGCAGGGTGAGCCCGCCGGCCTCGATGTCGGCCAGCACGGCCTTAGTAGTTTCGATGGGGAGAGTGCCTTGGCGCAGGTAGCCGTTGATGGTATTGACCCGTTCACCGTTACGCCGGGTAATACTCTGAAGCGCCGGGGTCAGGCGCACCCGGCCCAGCGCATTGGCCGGAATCCAGGTATCGTTGCCATTGACTGAGAGACGCAGGGTGCTGATTGCCTCAAGTGTATTGCGATCGCTGTCGGTGTAGCGGATGCGTACCGGGATGTCTTCGAGGTCTTCGAGAACCCGGCCGCCGACACGACCGTCAAGTGCGGCCTGGAACTGGTTGGCGATCTCTGTCAAGGTCAGGCCTGCGAGTCGCGCCTGTTGCTCGTCGGCATCCAGCCACAACTTTGGTTCTCCCCCCTGGATCGATGCCTGTGTGTAGGTGACTGTCGGTTGGCGTTGCAATAGTTCACGCAGCTGCTCGCCAAGAAGGCGCAGACGGTCCGGATCAGGACCGAAGATACGCAGCCCGATCGGCGCGGTAATCGGCGGACCTTGGCCAAAAGCCTTGACGACGATCTGCGCGTCCGGAAAACGTTCGCTGAGATCGGCTTGCAGCAGGGCCTCGATCTGTTTTGGTATGACCGTCTTATGCAGCTGAACTACGCCACGTGCGTAGGCCGGATTATGATCCTGTAGACGCAGTTGGTTGTAATAGACCGGCGGGGAGCTGGCGCCCGCTACCCAGGTCACCTGACGAACAGCATCATACTCCCTCATGGTGTGCTCAATTTCACCTGCACGTTGGGCTGTGCGTTGGATCGAGGTGCCGCTGGGCATCCATAACTGCACCTCTATCTGATCTCGGTCGGCGGGTGGAAAGAATTGCATACCCAGCTCACCGGCCAGAATGAAACCGGTGATGGGCGGTAGCGCCGCCAGAAGCAGAGTAGTGCGCGGATGATCTATCGCCAGATTCAGCAGATTCCGGTAGCCGTTGCTGAGGCGTTCGCTGCGGATGCCGTCGCGCCACCAGCGTCGTCCATGGACCTGCTCGAGCTGGGCGAGTAGTCCGGCCAGCGCCGGAATTACCGTCATCGCCAGTGCAAAGGATGCAATCAAAGCCAGTACCACGGCGATCGCAATGGGACCGACAAAGTCCCCCACGTTGCCCGGTAACAGGAATACCGGCATAAAGCCGAGGATGGTGGTCAGGGTTGATGCAAACAGGGGGGAGAAGAGGTAGCGGATCGATTCCGTCACTGCGGCCACCGGGGTTGCGCCGCCTCGGCGCCGTGTGACGACCTGGTCGGTCATCACAATCGCGTTGTCGATCAGTAGCCCGATTGCGATGATCATACCGAATATGCTCATCTGGTGGATCTGTTCACCGAAGAAGGTCAAGCCAAACAGGGAGAGACTGGCGGACAAGGGTAGGGCGGAGCCGACAATCAGAGCCGGGCGCCAGCCCATCATTATCCATACAACAAGCATGACGACGGCTGCGCCGGCGATCAGGTTGCCGGCCAAACCGCCCAGACGTTCAGCGGTATAACGGCTCTGGTCGAATGCTGTGTCCAAAGTGATGCGCGGATCAACTTCAGCGCTGAAAGCTGTGGCTGCTGCCTGTGCCTGCGCTGCCCAACGGT
>JASFJX010000594.1:0-3375 GCA_050119385.1 Candidatus Thiodiazotropha sp.
GGGTCAGCATCTCGAAGATAGAGATAGGGGTATTTTGTATCGCTTAGCCAGGTCGGAAAGCCTATGGGAGCGTCGCATTGCTATAATCGCAACTCTTCATTTTATTAAAAAACAAGAATATGTGGACACATTAAAGATTTCGCTTGAATTATTGGATGATTCACATGACTTGATACACAAGGCCGTTGGCTGGATGTTAAGGGAAGTTGGCAATCGTGATTTCTCAGTGGAGCAGGTATTTCTGGATGAGCACTACCGTCGCATGCCCCGTACCATGCTGCGTTACGCAATTGAAAAGTTTCCGAACAAGCAACGCAAAGCCTATCTGAACGGTCAGGTTTGACGGCTGAGGGAATATCGTATTAGCTGCATTGAATGGGTGGATATGCCATACTGTGTATGAAAAAAATGATATTCTTCATACCATGCAAACTCACAAAACTATTCGATATCTTATATTGTTTGTATTGTTGGGCTATGTACCCATGACCTTATCCCATGGGGTGGGATTGGAAATAGAGCAGCAGGAGGCAAGTGTTATCTACCTCCATCATACTGATGACACTCCCCTGATTGCGGCTGACTACGAACTTAGAGTGGCCGGCGCGAGCGCACCCTATCAATCCGGCAAAACCGATGTATCGGGTAGAGTGGTTTTCATACCCGGGGATTTTCGAGAGTGGCGTTTACGGGTCTTCAGCGAGGATGGGCATGGTATCGATACCACCTTCGAATTGACTTCAGGCACCCTATCTCACTCCCGTGCGGATCACACCGATTCCGACATCACAAAACTGGTTTTGGGTTTCGGTATCCTGCTCAGCGGATTCGGTATCATGATGTTGTTCACCAAGAGTAATCGACGGTGATATAGCCCAACCGTCTTTGCTACTGACATATGCATATTCCCGACGGTTTCATTGCGCCCCAGTTCTATCTGCCGGCCTATGTAGTCAGCACTGGAGCCTGGTTGTGGGCAGCGCAGGGTCTGAAAGAGCAACTGGATGATGAAACTATACCCCGGTTGGCGGTAATCACCGCGTTGGCCTATGTCATCGGAATGGTCATGTTGCCACTGCCGGGCGGCAGCTCGGGGCATCTGGTAGGAATCGCCATGTTGGCAATGTTGTTTGGTGTGAGGCTCGCCTTTTTGGCTTACAGCCTGGTACTCTTGCTTCAGGCGCTGTTGTTCGGCGCGGGGGGGATTACTGCATTGCCGGTGAACGCCCTCGCGGTCGGGCTTGTCGGTGCCGCAGTAATGTCCCTCTGCATGCGTTTACCAAGCGAGCGATATCAACTCCCATTTCTTATCACAGGGGCATTTCTGGCGGTAGTGATACCCGCCTTGCTGATTGCGTTGGTATTGGGGATTCAACCAATTATAGCCCATGGGGATGATGGGACACCCTTGTTTTTCCCTTTTGGTCATGAGGTTGTTGTGCCTGCCATTCTTTTACCTCACCTGGTAATCGGTGGGGTGGAAGCGCTGCTCACCCTGGCAGTATGGCGCTTTGCCAAGACAAGGGGCTGGTTGGCATGAAGGATCTGCGCTGGCTAGTACTCTATTTACTCGCCGTGGTTGCGGTGACGTTGATCCATCAACCATTGTACCTAATGATCGGTCTGTTTTCGGTGATTCTCTTGTCGGGTAAGCTTCGCTGGCGTCTGATGCGCAGGGCGTTCCTCTCCATGTTGTTATTCAATACAGCAGTATCCCTGGGCTATCTGGCGATCGCCATGATTCGGGATGAGTTCCACATTGAGTATCTGGTTTTGATGAATACGCGTGTGTTGCTGTTGGTGATGCTTGGATTTTGGTTGAGCAGTAGGATCAATTTTTCCAACGCCTTGAGGTTTTCACCCACTCTGACTTTTTTGACCACCTTGGCAGCTGGACAGATTCGACTGATGAGTCGGATTATCAGCGATTACCGTGAAGCGTTTGTGAGTCGCTGTCTCAAAAGGCCGGATTGGCGTGAACGCACCCGCCTTGCAGTAGCCCAGACGGAAGCGGTGGTGGAGCAATCCCATCATGCCGCAACCGAGATCAGCCAGGCAATGCGCTCCAGAGGTGTGTTCAATGATTGAGTTGGATCGTATCGGATTTAAATGGCCCGAGGGAAGTGGCGTATTCAAGGATCTTACGCTGCAGGTGGCAGCGGGAGAGAAATTGGTGATTTTGGGGGCCAACGGATGTGGCAAGACAACATTGCTCAAGTTATTGAATGGCCTACTCTTCGTTACCTCAGGTGAGTATCGCTACCGGGGTGATGTGGTAACCAAGCAGCTTCTACGCAGTGGCCCATGGGCCAATAGGTTCCGGCGTGAAATGGTTTTGCTGTTTCAACACCCGGAAGCGATGCTGTTCAATCCTACGGTCGCCGATGAGATAGGCTATGGTCCGCGCCAATTGGGTATTCCCGACATAGATAAACTGATTCATGAATGGGCTGGGCGATTGGGGCTTCAACCATTATTGGAAAAAGCACCCTACAGCTTGTCTGGTGGTGAGAAAAAGAAAGTGGCGTTGGCTGCCCTGCTTGCTATTGAACCTGTGTGTCTTCTGCTTGATGAGCCGATTGCCAATCTCGATCCGCGCAGCAGTGGTTGGGTAGTCGATTATCTGCTCAGAACTGAGGCAACGGTAATTATTACCACGCATAATTTAAGCATGGCTGCTGAATTGGGAGATCGTTGTCTTATCATGGATGAGCAGGGGGCTCTCTGTTTTGATGGTCCGGTTAAACAGGCCATGGCAGATATGGATCTGTTGCAGCGAGCCAATCTTGTGCATCGGCATCAGCATCGGCACGGTGCAATCAGCCATTCCCACCCGCATGGACACGATTGGGAGTAGAGGAAGCTATGACAGAATCCAAAGAACTTGCCCGCGTTACCGTCTCACTACCCGAAGGATTGCTTAACGAATTGGATAAACGCTTTATTGATCAGGGCTATGCATCCCGCTCAGAGCTGGTACGGGATATGATAAGGGAAAAACTGGTAGAGCAGCGCTGGGCAGCCGAAAATGAAGAGGTGTTCGGTGTTTTGACCATCAGCTACGACCATCATCAACGGGGCTTGACCGAGAAGATCAACCACGTCCAGCATCACAGCTACATCAACGTTCTCTGCACAACCCATGTGCACATCAACCACAACCATTGTCTGGAAACCATCATCGTGAGGGGGAAACCCCATGAAATTGAACAGCTGCTAACCAAGATAGGTGGCATGCGAGGTGTCAGATTCTCAAAATTAACCCGAGCCTCAATACCAGCAATGTGAATCTGTCAGATCATCAACGCTGAGGCACGATGGCGTATACACGCAACGTGTCGATGAGGCAACCATTTGGCGATTCTAGCCCGTATG
>JASFJX010000595.1:0-3374 GCA_050119385.1 Candidatus Thiodiazotropha sp.
TGTGGTGGTGCAGGGCAAGGCGCAACGACGCGCAATAGCCTGCTATTGCAAGGAGTTGCAACGCCGCCATGCGCCGCCACAAGCGTGCAATTCACCCTGTAGCGTGACTCACCCAGTGGGTGAGTATACCTATCGGACACTTTATTCAATAAGAACAACCAATGAGTCGCAGAATGGAGTGGTCAACTGATTTTTTTAGGTTGAAGCGAGGATGATTCAGTAAATAACGCAATTCGAACGCTTGCAGAGAAATAGAGCAGCGTTGAACGGGAGAAAAAACCGTTTCTACGGTCAGCACTTATCAGAAAACCGATAGCCCGCGCCTCGCACCGTCTGCAACAGCTTGTCCTTCTCGGTCGGTTCCAAGGCCTTACGTAGACGCCGGATATGCACATCCACCGTACGCTCCTCGATATAGACATTGGTGCCCCACACCTGATCAAGCAACTGCCCCCGCGTAAAAACCCTTTCCCGGTGAGACATAAAGAAGTGTAACAGGCGAAATTCGGTGGGGCCCAGTTCAATGCCTTCGCCCTCAACGGTGACCCGATGGCTAACCGGATCGAGGGCGAGACCGCCACACTCAAGCAAGTCACCTGCCAGCAGGGGTGACACACGCCGCAGGATAGAACGAATCCTGGCTAACAGCTCCCTGGCGGAAAATGGTTTGGTGACATAGTCCTCTGCACCGATATCAAGGCCGCGAACCTTGTCATCCTCCTCTCCTTTGGCGGTGAGCATAATGATCGGAATCGATGCGGTCTCCCGATCTTTCTTCAACCGTCCCGCCAGTTCCAGGCCGCTCATGCCCGGTAACATCCAATCGAGCAGAATCAGATCAGGCTTGAATTTACGTATTTGATTGATCGCCTGAGTCGCATCTTCGACAAAATCTGCCTGAAACCCATCCTGCTCCAAAATAAACCGCAACATTTCGCCAACTGCAGGTTCATCATCAACTGCAAGTATTCTTGGGATCGCCATCGCCGTATCCATTTCAACTTAAGGAGACAACAATTAGACAGTAGATTTGTTACACAACGATGACAACCATAGATTCCATGGTGATATTCATCCCGAGGAGCAGCAGATGTAATAAAAATCAACGGTTTCAGATCAAATTCAGCGGGGTGCGACTACACAACAACCCCTGTTACCACCTCATCTTGCTGGCTGAGGGGCAGAATATGGGATGCATCCGCGATTACGGCATCATAGAGTTCAGGTTGCGGCCGCCAGAACAGGATACCGACGCCATTCGACTGAGTGTGACTGACAATACCGGGTATGACCCAATGTCTGCCTGAATAGAAAAACTCTAACTCGACCATTGCGCCTGTGAGCATAGTCAGGCTTCGGGTGTACAGAAAGACCCCCTGAATAGAGCAGTTTGCCGCATTGGCAGGAAAAACCTGCTGTTTACGATAACGGATATAGACTTCACCCGTCATGGGATAGCGCTTATTGTAACGTCTCTCTACAGACATGATCTTTTCTCCACTGTATTTAGTAATTTAGAACAAGTGTAGAAAGATCGAATGACATCCAGATGACCGGGAAGTGAACCATTTCTGACTGTTAACCCGGCGCCCCTTCCCCCGATCAATAGCACGTCTGGAGCCCTGAATGCTATCTATTGCCTCGCCGAGGTAATTTTCCCCTCCCCCGGGCGGCACGATTCCTGGTATCCTTGCCGCCCTTGAAACAGGCAATTCCAGAAAGACAATGAAGAAGCAAATCGAGCAACTGGTTATCACAGCACTAGAGCAACTGACGTCGGAGGGAGTGATACCACAAGAGGCTGTCACGATTCCCAAAATCGAGCGCACCAAAGATAGCCGCCATGGGGATTTCGCCACCAATATCGCCATGGTGCTGGCCAAGCCCGCCCGCACCAATCCCCGCGAACTGGCACAGAGACTGCTCGATGCCCTTCCCCCGTCAGACCTACTGCAAGGCTGCGATATCGCAGGCCCGGGGTTTATCAACTTTACCCTGACCGCTAGCGCTTACCACCGCCTGATACCCAGCATTATTGACCAAGGCCACAGCTACGGCCGCAGCGATCTGGGCAAAGGCAAGCGCATCCAGGTCGAATTTGTCTCCGCCAATCCCACCGGTCCGCTCCATGTGGGCCATGGTCGTGGTGCAGCCTACGGTTCTGTAGTGGCCGATCTGCTGCAGGCTGTGGGCTACGCGGTCCATCGTGAATACTATGTGAATGATGCCGGTCGACAGATGGATATCCTGGCCACCTCAGTCTGGTTGCGCTATCTGGAGCTGTGTGATGAAAGCCTGACTTTTCCCGCCAACGGCTACCGGGGGGACTATGTCTGGGACATAGCCGCCACCCTGCACCGTGATCATGCAGAGGCCTACAAACAGGATGCGGAGTCGGTCTTCCAGGGGATAGCCGCTGACGAACCCGCGGGCGGAGACAAGGAGGCCCACATCGATGGCCTGATCGAGCGAGCCAAGCAGTTGCTGGGAGATAACCGCTACCGTTTTGTCTTCGAGTTGGGTCTCAACACCATTCTCGACGATATCCGTGATGATCTGGGCCTGTTTGGTGTCAATTATGATGAGTGGTTTTCCGAACGCAGCCTGACCGAGAGCGGGGCAGTGACTCGCGCCATCGAACGCCTGCGCAATGCCGGCCATCTCTATGAAAAGGATGGAGCAGTCTGGTTTCGCTCCACAGACTACGGCGACGAAAAGGACCGGGTGGTGATACGCGACAATGGTCAGACCACCTATTTCGCCTCAGATATCGCCTACCACATGGATAAGCTGGAGAGGGGCTTTGACCGGGTCATCGATGTCTGGGGCGCCGATCACCACGGCTATGTGCCTCGGGTGAAGGCAGCCCTGCAGGCGCTGGGTGACGATCCCTCCAAGCTCGATGTCCTGCTTGTGCAGTTCGCGATACTCTATCGCAACGGCGATAAGGTCCCCATGTCCACCCGTTCCGGTCAGTTCATCACCCTACGGGAGCTGCGCAAGGAGGTAGGGGCGGATGCGGCGCGATTCTTCTATGTCATGCGTAAATGTGAACAGCATATGGATTTCGACCTCGATCTGGCCAAGTCCCAATCGAATGACAATCCGGTCTACTATGTACAGTATGCTCACGCCCGTATCTGTAGCGTGTTTCAACAGGCGGCCGAGCAGTCAATCCCCTTCGAGAGCGACCCGACAGCGGTCGATTACGCCCTGCTGAGCGAACCTCATGAACAAGCACTGATCACCACCCTGGCCAAGTACCCGGAAATTGTCGAGGCGGCGGCACTGCATGAAGAACCTCACCAGCTGACCCACTACCTGCGTGACATGGCTAACGATTTTCATACCTACTACAACGCCCATAAATTCCT
>JASFJX010000596.1:0-3372 GCA_050119385.1 Candidatus Thiodiazotropha sp.
AGTCTTGTCTGACAGGGTGAACCCTAGTGTTTCTCTGATGAGATATTCTGTATAGTTTTCTTAATTGAATTGTGGTGGGTGTCTTATTGACGCTGTTATTGACGCTCTTTATTGACGCTCTTAAATCAGTACTTTTGGAGGTACAATGATGCCGCCTATGATATGGTATTATTTAATAAGTTTACCTTTGATCTTTACTCTGTCTTGTGGTGGCGGTGGTGGTGGTGAAAACAACACCGAAACTGGCGACGGAGACACTTTGAATAGTGGTCTAGAAGGAAAGTTCTTGTTTGATTACTATGGCGGTGACGCGTATACAATGGATGTTGATACAGGTGAATATTCACAAATACCTAATACACATTGGGCGTCTCAAACTGATCGGTTTGATTATGATGCAGTAACGAAGTCATATTTTGTATCATCAATCGAGCACAACAATTCAGAATTTTTAGTTACAGCTTCAGGCAGTTCTATATCATACATAGCAATGCAAGATTTCTCTGGGAATTATATGGGGCAGCTAAAGCTTGTTGATAGTGTTAAGAGTGCTGTGATGTCTCAAGATAAAAAATATGTAGCGATTATCAGAAAGATCACTGGTGGTGATACATGGCTAGAAATATACGCATGGGATGGCACTTTGATAAGCGATAAAGTACAAAGAGCAAGGGGAATGATTTGGTTGCGGGATAATCGTTTACTTTATCCGGATGGTAGGTCACTATATTTTACGAAACCGGCATCGACTAATGTAGATCATACACTCACATTACCAAACCCTGGTAACGGCTTACAAGCTGGATCAATCAACAATAGCATAACGATCAGTCCTGATGAATCACAGATAGCATTCACAATTGTTGAGGAAGTAGGGAGTACTTTGTTCTCTAGATTGTATATGGTGAATATCGATGGTTCTGAACTACGCTTGCTAGCTACTACCTATAATGATGAGAACCCAAGAATTAGTTCACCTCAATGGTCTCCGGATGGGCGATGGTTGTATATTGAGGAAGGATATATAAATACGTCAGTACACACAATTGGTACAAAGGTAAACGCTGATATGTATGTCTTACCTACGGAAAATATGGGGAAAGTGTATTATCTCAGTACAGATGACTCTAAAAGATCACCTGAAGTACGAATGTTCTGGCGATATAATACACTAGGAAATGAACCTGGTGGAGTTACTAGTAAAGCACCACCAGGGGCATTCTTCAACTGGATTCCTGACTAGTCTCTTGTCTGGTTAATTGTAAGCGCCCAAGAATCGACATCTATTCTTCCCCCGCGAGCTTGACCCACACTGTCTTCTGCACCAAACAACAGGAGACGCCCCAATGCCCAACAACGCAACCTCACAAGCTCAGAGCGATCACTGGCGCCAGCACATCGAGGACTGGCGCACCTCTGGATTAAGCCAACAGGCCTTCTGCCGGGGGCGCAATTTGAGTTTCAACCAATTTCACTACTGGCGTAAAAAGCTGGCACATACACCAACTAAAAACACACACGCTCGTTCCTCGGCGCTGGTGCCGGTCACCTATCAATCACCATCCCCTAACCATGGCTTGTCTGTACATCTCCCCAACGGGATCAGCCTGCGAGGCATCGCCTCAGATAACCTGTCTTTGGTTGAGCGGTTATTGGAGTCACTGTCATGACCCACGATTTCAGACCCTCGCCAACGATGCCACACATCTACCTGTACCGGGATCCCGTCGACTTTCGCAAAAGCTACCGAGGGCTGGCGGCAATTGTAGAACAGGTGTTGGAACACAATCCGTTTGATGGAGGACTCTACGCCTTCATCAATCGACGCCGGGACAAGATCAAACTGCTGTTCTGGGAAGACAACGGTTTTGTGCTCTACTACAAGAGCCTGGCCGAGGAGAAATTCCGTTGGCCCAACGCGCAAGACCAAGTGATGCCCTTAACCGGAGAACAGATCAATTGGTTGTTGAGCGGTTATGACATCAGCCTGATGGAGGGGCACAAAAAACTACACTATGAATCGCTTTTTTAGGCGACATCCGCGCAGTGATTTGATAGGCTGCAAGCTATGTCAACGGCCTCTCAAACAGCGCCTATTTCCTCTCAAGCCGATACCCTTGAAGTATCGGATTTGCTCCGTCTTCTTGAACAAAAAGATCGACTCATTGCGCAACACGAACAAGCGATAGTTGATCGCGAACAAGCCATAGTTGATCGCGAGCATGTCATTGAAGATCATAAGCACATCATCGAAGAGCAGCAGAAGCTGCTCAGGCTGATGGAAGAGAAACTGCGACTGGCGCGACAGAAGCGTTTTGGCGCCAGTAGTGAGAAACTTCCGTTCCAGGGTGATTTCTTTGACGAGGCGGAACTGGAAGTTGCCCTGGGTGATATTGAGCAGCAGATCCAGGAACAGGAAAAGACGCCACCGAAGCGGCGCAAGCCCCGCGAAGGGTTCTCAGACAAACTGCAGCGTATTCGCGTTGAGCTCCCCCTGAGTGAGGAAGATAAGGCAGGGGCCAGTCAAACCTTTTTCGCCAAGGTAAAGGAAGAGCTCGACATCATCCGTGCCCAAGCCAGGGTAATCGAATATTGGCAGGAGAAGGCGGTCTTTGATGAGCCTGACGGCTCACAGCGCATCGAAACGGCTTCACGGCCAGTCCATCCCCTGGGCAAATGTATCGCCAGTGTTCAACTGCTGGCCTATCTGCTGGTGGCCAAGTACGCCGATGCCCTGCCGTTGTATCGGTTGGAGAAGATATTCAAGCGTTACGGCGCGACGATCAGCCGCACCACGATGGCCAACTGGATCATCGGGCTGGATAGTGTGTTTAAACCATTGATCGAATTGCTGCGATCCCATCAGGTGACTGGAGACTACCTGCAGGCCGATGAAACCCGAATACAGGTGCTTAAAGAGACCGGCAAGGTGGCGACCTCGGACAAATGGATGTGGGTGGTGCGCGGAGGACCACCCGGGCGAATCTCGGTATTGTTCGACTATGACCCCTCGCGTGGCGAGGAGGTGGCCTTGCGTCTGTTCAAGGGTTTTCAGGGCGTGCTCCAGGTCGATGGATGCGCCTCCTATAACCGGGTCTGTCGTGAAAACGAGCTCACGCGCATCGGCTGCTGGGATCATGCGCGGCGCAAATTTGTCGAAGCCAGCCAGGCGATGCCAGCGCAGAAGAAAGGCGCCAAGGTTAGCAAGGCGGATGTGGCGCTGAGTAAGATCCGCAAACTCTATGCGATTGAGAAGCGCATCGAATCACTGGACCCGCAGCAAAAGCTCCAACAACGCCAGGTCTTGAGTCTGCCAGTGCTGGAAGAATTCAAAAGCTGGCTTGTAGCGAATAGCCGCCGGGTGGTCAAAGA
>JASFJX010000597.1:0-3371 GCA_050119385.1 Candidatus Thiodiazotropha sp.
CCTGATGGTGAAGTTCCTGCTGAGGGTGAACCCCCTGCCGAGGAGGAAGCCCCCGCAGAGGAGGAACTCCCACCCGAGGAGGAACTCCCACCCGAGGAGGAACTCCCTGCCGAGGATGATACCTTACCCGATAATGTTCTCACTAAACTCTACAAGGTCTATCACGATCAGGCAGTTACCGACTCTTGGTCTTCGGGTGTCTGTGGTTACGGTACAGCGATCTACCTCCTTGACTCTGGTACCTTGAGCGAATCGGACGGCACCTATGAGGCGAGCTCGACCGATGAAAGTGCTGTTTGTGTAACCGGTTCCAGCTCTGAGCACATTCTAAACAACCCCGTGATCAGCACGACCGGTGATAGCTCGTCGGACGAGGAAAGCAGCTTCTACGGTCTCAATGCCGCGGTACTCAATTACGATGGTGGCGACCTAACGATCAACGGCGGTACAATCGAAACCACCGGGAGCGGGGCTAACGCTGTATTCGCCTACGGCACAGGAACGACAACCGTCAACGACACCAGCATTGTAGCCACTGACGATTTCGCTCATGGTCTCTTTGCCGCGGGAGGAGGCACTATGATTGTGAACAATGTGAATGCCACCACATCCGGCACAAGCAGTTCAGTGGTCGGCACCGATCGGGGCAGTGGCACCATAGAAATCAACGGTGGCAGCTATACCGCCTCCGGCATGCGTTCGGCCGGCATCTACTCTACCGGTATAATCACGGCGACCGACGCGACCTTCACTGCAACCAATGCCGAGGCCGTGGTAGTCGAGGGCAGCAACATCGTAACGCTGAACGATGTGACGCTTAACGCGACATCCGGTCTCACTGAGCATCGCGGTATTTTTCTCTACCAGAGTATGTCGGGCGATGCCGATAACAGCGAATGTGGTACCGGTGCCTGCTTTACCATGACAGGAGGAACCTACAACTACACCGATACCAGCAACTCCTCAACGAATGCGCCAGAAAACTGCGCCGCCTTCGCCATCGCCAACCAGACAGCGCATATCGAGTTGAACGATGTCGAGGTTAACAATAGTTGTCCGACACTGTTGCTTTCTGCGCTGAATACCAACTGGAACTTCAAAGGAGGGATTGCCTCACTAATAGCGAATGGAGTGAGTTTGACGGGTGATGTGATCGTCGATAATGTAAGTACCGCTGACATTAGCCTCAAGTCGAGCAACAGCGCCCCATCATCGCTGACCGGCGCAATAAATTCCGATAATACGGGGTCAAGCGTCACAGTGACATTGGATGCAGAGAGTCAATGGGTAGTCACAGATAATTCATATCTAACCTCTCTCACTAACGAGGATTCTACCAATAGCAACATTGCTTGTAAGACTTCCGGTTGCAAGGTGTTTATCGACGGTGTTGAGATAGACATCCAGTAATCGCTATTAAGCGTTAACCTGCCGGCAGGCTAAAGTATTGAACCATACCAGACGCCTGTCGGCACTTGCCATAACCTATACCAAAGCAATTAGATATTTCAGTACTATTGGGTCATACTGGGTTAACTTATAGAACTTTTCGTGTACTTTATATTACATGCTTTCACATCATTGCTGCTCCCTTAACTGCAAATAATTCCTCATGAATATATTACTGAACGCTCGTAAAGACGGATAAGGGCACCTAGTTGCTGCTTAGGATCGAATTAAACGGCTCAGGTTAACCCATGAACTGCTTACTCTGCACTTCATCCAGAATATACTATTGAACAAGAAACCTTTACCTGTGAGAGTCTTTAACAAATAGATGTTTAAGAAGACTTTGACAGATGTAATAAAGCAAGGAAAATTAAAATTTAAAGCAAGTTAAAATAAACCTTTGTCATTTTTACTTTATCCAATAATAAGGCATCGTTAACACTATTACAGTTGAGCATTTGCGCCAGGCAAGAAAAAAAGGCTTAATTTGTAGATGTCATTGAATTATGACAGACCTGACTAGTGACCACTTAGTACTTTATCCTAACAAATGGAAGCTTAATTATGAAAACAGGATTTTTCACAAAAAACAATCTTTTGGTGCTTGTGTTTTCGTCAGTTACAGTTGGAGGTGCATACGCTGATGTTCCTGCCTTGACCGTTAGTAGCAATCAAATTCTAAGCGGAGGTGAGGTTAAAAGTTTTGCCGGAAATAGCTTCTTACCAGTCAATACCGACTTGGATCAAGAAAAAATGTACAACCCTAGTGTCGTAAAATGGCTAAAAGATGACTGGAAAAGCACAATTATCAGGGTCGCGGTTAGCACTGAAGGTGATGGCTCATACCTTGATGACCCCGAAGGCAACACAGACCGGCTTGAAACGGTTGTAGATGCGGCCATTGCCGATGACATGTACGTCATTATTGATTTTAATTTTAATTATACTGAAGACAATAAACCAGAAGGAATAGCATTTCTCGAACAAATGGCCATGAAATATGGCACATATAACAATGTAATATATGAAATATATAGTGAGCCACTACAACTTAACTGGAAAAGTTCAATCAAGCCACATGCTGAGGATGTAATATCTGCCATCCGTTCAATTGATCCAGATAATTTGATCATCGTTGGCACGCCTAACGGTGCACAGGACGTTAATATCGCATCACAAGATCCAATCATGGGCAATAATATTGCCTATGCTCTTCATTTTTATGCGGGCACTCATGGACAAAACCTCCGCGATAAGGCGTTGGTTGCAATGAACAATGGTATACCATTGATAGTAACCCAGTGGGGCACAGCGAATGCCGATGGCAACGGTGAAGTTGACGAATCCAGTTCTAATGAATGGATGACCTTTTTACAGGAACACAATATAACTCATCTCAATTTGGCTGTGAGTGATAAAGATGAAAGCGCCTCTATCATAAAACCCGGATCAAACCCAGAAGGAAGCTGGGCGTTGTCCGACTTAACTGCCTCGGGTAATTATGTAAGAAAAACCATATCCAGCTGGGGCCTGCCAAGTAATATTCCAACAAATTCTTCTTATTCAGAAGATACGGATATTCTGAACATCGATTTAATTAACTTTGATGATCTTATAGGTGAGAATAGCCTGATTAACAACTTTAATGACTTTGTAGAAGAGCTTACGGATGTCGACATCGATGAAGACAGCCTGATTGACACCATAACTGATCTCGCCGAGACACTTGAAAACGTGATTGTAGAGGTTGATGTCGTTGTGGATTCTCCGACTGAGGTGGATGTTGACGTTGATGTTGGATCGAATGAAACCTTTGATGATCTTGCCGAAGAGGTTGTCTATATTGATGTGGAAGCGGACAATACGCCTGATGCGGGTTTAGGTGTGGATATGGTTGTTGATACCGATGAGGGTGACCTGAT
>JASFJX010000598.1:0-3370 GCA_050119385.1 Candidatus Thiodiazotropha sp.
AGCTCGATAAAATACCCTTGTCACCGCCGGTCAAGGCTAGGATCCAGCAATCAAAGGATTGGTCGATTGCCATCGCGGGTGGCGACGACTATGAGCTCTGTTTTACCCTACCACCTGTACATCGGGATCGAGTTGCGGCGATCTCCCAGCAAACCGGTGTGGCGGTGACGCGTATAGGTGTTATTGACGCACAGACGGATTTGCGTTTTTTTCTGCCGGACGAATCGCTATTGATACCTGAGTATGTCGGTTACGAACATTTTTCGCGATCGGATTGTGTGAACTGAGTGTAGGGCGGTTTCTGCCGGGAGCGATGGATCGAATCGATGAGTGAACAGATGACGCCCCCTGACATGCGTAATCCTATGCATTTGCTGGCATTCGGATTCGGCAGTGGTCTTCTGCCCAAGGCGCCCGGTACATATGGCACCCTGGTTGGAATACCTCTCTATCTCTTGCTGCAGCCGTTGTCATTCCTAATTTACGCACTCATTATTCTGCTTGCGTTCCTTGCCGGTGTGTGGATCTGCCAACGTACATCTGATGATCTTGGGGTGCATGACCATGGCGGTATTGTATGGGATGAAATCGTCGGCTATCTGGTTGGGATGGCATTCGCTCCTTCCGGCTGGGCATGGGTTGTGATCGGTTTTTTGTTTTTCCGGTTGTTTGATATCTTTAAACCCTGGCCTATTCTCTGGATTGATCAGAGAGTGAAGGGCGGTTTAGGGATCATGCTGGACGATCTGTTGGCAGGACTCTATACCGCAGGCGCTATCTTTCTGCTCGACCTGACAGGATGGTTTTCATGAGAAAAGGCAGTTTTATGTTGCTGTTTCTGACCACGATCTACTCCGCGCTGACCCTTGCGGTCGATAGGGTGGTAGTGGAGGCATTGTTCACCGATAAGGCGATGGTAAGCATTGACGGTGTGAGGCGGTTGCTGAAACTCGATAAGCCTTCCCCTGAAGGTGTACGGCTCATCTCTGCCAGCAGCAAGGAAGCGGTGCTCGAGGTGGATGGGGAACGTAGAACCTATCCCCTCGGTGGACATATCACCACCCGTTTCTCTAAACCTGAAGTAGTGACCGCCAAGGTATGGAGAGATCAAACCGGCGCCTATACCACAGTGGGCACGATCAATGGCAGGACTGTCAATTTCATGGTCGATACCGGTGCCACAGCCGTCGCCATGCATGCCAATCAAGCCAAGCGCCTGGGCATTCCCTACAGATTGGAAGGAAAGAAGATCTATGTGAATACGGCCAGTGGAACCGCAGCCGCTTACGATGTCACCCTCGACAGGGTTCAGGTAGGGGATATCACCCTCAGTAATGTTCGCGGATTTGTCGTCGATTCCAATGGTCCGGCTCGAGTGCTGTTGGGTATGAGCTTCCTCAACCGGGTCAAGATGGAGGATCAGGGGGCGGTGCTGCTATTGGAAAAACGTTTCTGAATTGCCAGTAAAAAGGCAAGGGTGGCGTTCGGCCGCCAATCAGATTGGGTGGATCATAGAACCGAAATCCGGCCGACTTCGCAGACCTCGCCACCGCGCCAGCTAAGCCTGCCTGACTGGGTACACGCGCATACCCAGTCAGGGGCCTTTTCCATTAGTGTGATTTTTATCGCCTGGAGCCATGTGATGGGCGTCCACCACGAGGCTGTGCCTGGTTTACTTTTATGTTTCGGTCTTTCAGTGCAGTCCCGTTGAGTCCTTTGATCGCAGAGTCAGCCTCGGAATTATTCGCCATCTCAATGAAAGCAAATCCCTTCGACTGGCCGGAGAACTTGTCTGTGATAAGATTGGCGCTGGTGACGTCACCATACGCACTGAATGCCACTTTCAAATCGTCTTCAGTCACACTGTAGGCCAGATTTCCGACATATATATTCATAATTACTCATCTATTGTTTGTGTGTTGTATCAGAGAACACCACCACATAGTCAAACACTCAAATTATTCGGTGGAGATGTGCCATCGCGGACATATTCCGGCATGCCGTGAGCACGCATAAATTAGGTCTCATGGTTCCGCTACAAAATGACACAATATCCCTACCCGGTTATTGGGACAATCTAGGCAGATGATCTGTGTTCAAGGGTGAGTCTGGATAAAATAAGATAACCATATAGAGAGAAGCACCCCAATTCATACCAATTCTAGTATAATTCCTTCTGGATTACCCGACATTTCGATTGCACCAATCATATTGCGTCGTTTATGGACTGTTCTTCGGGTGTGCCGTGATATCGTTTTACTCCAACACGCTTACCTTTAAGGTATTCACCATTGAGTTTCCTGATTATTCTCAGTGCCGCATCGTCAGGAGTTACATTAATCAGACCATGTCGCTGAACCACGCCCATGCTATTGGTTACAGGCATGATTTTACAGCTGACAATTCTTGGTTGGGAAGAGAAAGGAAGGCGAAACCACTTCTCGAGAACTCGATTTGCGAACGCCATTATATCCTTATGTGTTGTCACATCAGTAATTCTTGGTATCAGTAGTTTCATGAATCTAAGTTGCTGAAAAGCATTCACTTCATGGTAGAACACATCTATCCAGTTTTTTTTGGTAAGGACGATTGCATCTCCAATTGGTCCCGGAATAATCGAGATGGGCATTTGTAGGCACTTTAACTTCGATACAGCGCCCACTCTTTGCCAGGTAACCTCGTTTACACGCCCATCCTGATCCATATGACGAATCTGTCAAGTATCCGTTCCTCGGCACCTTGATAGCTACGCATAACTTATCGACCGCACGATACCCACGGTCGCACTTCCAGCCAGATTCATTAGAGGAGTCAGTCAAATATCCATGAGTGGGCACTTCGATGGCTACGCATGCCTGTTTATCTGCTCTGTATCCTCTATGACATGCCCAACCGGTTCCGTATGTCGATTCTGTTAGATAACCATTTTTTGGTACTTTAATAGGGATGCATAATTGATCTTGTTCTCGGTATCCCCAATCGCACTCCCAGCCTCGTCCGTATGACCTATCTGTAAGGCCTGCGTTTGTAGGCACATTGATTGCGACACAGGCATCATTTGCCTTTCGGTAGCCATGATTACATGTCCATCCGTTTCCATATTTCAATGCAACTGCATTTTCCGGTATCCCTTGCTTACTGTCCAAAGCGAGTACACGGCTGGATACCACTGCGAGAAGTGAGATAAGTATCAGGGTGTGAATGCCAATGGTACCTGGTCGTCGATAATTCTTCATGCGTCACCCAGTCAGTTTAATAGTATATTAATGGGTTATGAATTCCATTGATGTCGTATCAATAGAACCTGTAATTAGAAGAATTTGCCGACATCTGGCGGAGAAAATTACTGCGGAGAGGAGGTCGGTTTATA
>JASFJX010000599.1:0-3364 GCA_050119385.1 Candidatus Thiodiazotropha sp.
TACGACTGAGGTCTACGAATGAAAAATCGATCATATGGCGCGGGTTGAATCGATAGGTGATATCGATCAATGGCAGCGTTTCCCGGTCCGATAGATCCAAGTCATCTTCGAAGGATAACTCTTCACCAATCACACCCAGTTCAGAGTCTACGCGTAGTTCTGTAGATGTAATTGCGCGGAATCCGGATAGCCGGATATTGAACTTATTCATATGGCCTGACTCATGCGTCATACTATCGCCAATTGCAATATTTGACACCCCCATCAGTAAAGTTGAGAAAGCGACACTAGAAAGTAATTTATTATTGCGATTGGTCATCTGTTCGCCCTCGTCTTGTCATGCTGAATAATCTATGCAGATGGTGTTGTTATCGTTTCTCTATAGTCGTCTCGAACGATTCTATTCTGTTATTACGGCCTTCCATTTCCCATCCGGTTGTTTACAGAAAACATGACTGGACGTGTGTTCTTTCCCCTTGACCCGATTGGTAATTTGCAGTTTCTTACAGGTTTCTCCACTGCTTTTTCCAACTTTCGTTACCTTTAAACTACCTGAACTCCCTGAGTCAGGGTTATCCCATATAACACTCCCCCCTAACTCATGGTTTTCCAGTATGTCTCTGGTTGCTGTTTTTGCGATATCCCAGTCTTGCTTTGTAAAATGGCGTGCTGGTGAGTGCTTTAGAAAGTGTAGATCAAAGCCAAAGGATGGGTATACGACGACACAAAGCAAAAACCAAGAACTAAGGGTAGTAAAAGGCTTCATGGATTTTTATCTCATTGATTTACTTAGATACTTTTATGATCCGCAGGAAGATCAAATTAAACATTATTTTATTGTGGCAATTTGTATTGTTATCGGTTTCTTACTATTGTAGCTTAATAAAATAAATCAATTCTCTAAAAACAATCATCTTATTAAATTACATCCCTCCTCAAAATGTTGCAGGGGTTAAGTTATAAAGAATCTTGAAAACAAATAACAAGAATGTAATTAAATATCATTAATAACAACCCTGTAATTCGTCGATTTTTAACTACTATATTCAAATCGACAATTCCAGGTATAAACGACATTAGAGGTTACACTATGGAGGCTAGCAGGTTTTTAACCATCCATTACTTGGATGGCTCCAGCGAAACATTCACCTTCCCCAAGCAGGCCAAAGATCAATATGATCAGATGAGTAAATTGCACGATGCAATGACAACTGATCGCATAGTAATCGAGGCGGACAGTTGTCTTCATATTATACCTTTGAATGCCGTCAAGCGTTTTGAGTTTTCCCCCTTACCTGAAAAGCTGCCCGAGGGGATCATTCGGAATGCGAGCTTGAATATTACAATTTGAATAAGACTCGGTAGAAGAGGTCCGGCCGGAAAATCCAGCTACAGCTTAAAAAAGCCATCAACACCAAACGTATCATGCAACATAAGCGACCGGGTGAAACATGCGGGCTAGGCTGCGGTCTCTGACTGCCCTTGAGTATCAGTGAACAACCTTGCCTCCACCTCGATCCGCCCTTCACTGCCCCACGCCTTGAGCGCCTTCACAAACCGGCCCTGACATGTCGGATGCGGACAAAGAATATCCTGCTCGACAACAAAACTGCCATCGGCGAAAAACTGCAGTTGCCCGAGTTTGGCGCCCCGCACATCCTGCCAGTCACCGATGAGATTGTATTCACTGCTTGAGGGATCGCGCTCGAGCCGGTAGCTGGCTTCGACAGGCCTTTTCAGATCAATATCCTTGTCCGAGAACCCCAAGTTGACAGCCTCTTCATGCAATCGATCGATTATCCGATTGGCAAGCACCCTGATCTTGTAGTAACGGATAGCGATTATCTCTTCCATCACTGGCCCTCTTAGTTTGAAAACACCTATCAGATGTTACATCTGCGATTATGCCACCACTCTGTGTCATTGGAATGAAGGTATGCTTAGGGTTTCATTACAACCATTTATTATCGAAAGTGATAGCGCCGGCTACAAAAGATAACTAACGCTGTGATTGCAATTTACCTCAACTGAATCAACCACCCAAAATCAATTCATAGGCATGTCGCAGTAACAACAGCTCTATATCAGACAAACCTCGGGCCTGAGTCAGGTCGATAAAACTGGCTCCAAACTGTTCAGCCTCTTCAAATAGTGGGTCTATAGTCGTGATTGCTGCAAGAATGATCTGAATGGTTTGACCTGGAACCTCTACCGTGTGCCGATACTCTCCTTCCGCTTTCAAACAGCCGGCAGGAAAACCCAATCGCTTCTCAGTCTGCCGTAAAATTGCAGCGGGATGATTGACTGTATTATCCGACTTACTGTCCAACAGATCGGCGGGCATTGGAATAGGGTCAAACAGACAGATGTTATTCGTATCGAGCTTCAGGAAAAGTGTGCGGGCACTTGTAGCCTGCTTATGATAGAGAATGACGCGATAATTCATAATTGCAACTACTCAGTCCATGTATGAAAAAATAACCGTAGTAAGCGTTGGTTATTGTACAGGCATCAGAAACCGTTGTCCGCAGGGACGCGGAGACAAGTATCCAGGGATGGGTTTAACGCGTGTTTCTGATGCCTGTGTACAGCAACCAATACGGGATATTTCCATCAGGGGAGAGAATTAGTAGTTACCCATAATTATTCACTCCGGCATTGCTAATAATCTGGCTTCCGCCTTGATCTTGTCTCCCTTGCCCCAGGCATTCACCGCCTCGACAAAGCATCCTTTACGCTTAGGATGTGGGCGCACGACATCCTGCTCCACAAAGAAGCTGCCGTCCGTGTGGAACAGCAGCGTACCGAGTTTCATACCCTGCTCGCTCAGCCAATCCCCAACCAAGCTATACTCGCAGGTTGCAGGATCGCGCACTAGTCGATAGCTTGCCTCATGGGGTGGTTTAAGCGTGATGGCATCGCCGCTGAATCCAAGTTTGACGACCTCATGGCAGAGTCGCTCGAAGATCTGATCGGCCAGATGCTCGACTTTGTGTAAGTGTAAAGCAACAAACTCATCCATCTCGGCTCTCCTCTTCTAGACCACTCAGTAAATCAGGGATTAGATTGCTGTCCACCTGATCTGGGGCTACCTCGTAGGCATCGCGTAACACACAAAGCGATGCCTCACGACGACTGACCAGATGGGCCGCACGCTGTAGATGAGCATCCACTTCCGACGCAATCCCGAAACCAAACCGGACAGTACACTCAGGCGCGCGCTCGAGATTCATCCCCAAAACTCATCGGAGACCCGTAGGCGCTCTACCGGTTGATCGTTCTGCAGGTGTTCATCAAAGATGGTTGCCACATCGGATTTAGCGACACCACCATACATGACACCTTCAGGATAGACCAATACTGA